>DASZWQ010000157.1 GCA_035546535.1 Pirellulales bacterium
CAAAAAGGACCTGGATCTGAAGACGCCCTTCAACTTCGTCAGCACGGCCGACATTATCGGCGGCAATTCAGGCAGCCCGGTCATCAATCGCGAAGGCGAAGTCGTAGGGCTGATCTTCGACGGCAATATCCAATCGCTGGTGTTGGACTTCATCTACACGCAAGACCAGGCCCGGGCCACGAGTGTCCACTCGGCGGCAATCGTCGAAGCGCTGCGCAAGGTTTACGGAGCGAAGGAACTGGCCGACGAGTTGGGGAAATAGCGGCCGCTTGCTTCCGTCTGCCCGCTAGATGTAATACATGTTCTCCGCCTGATGGCGGGCGCGGTCGACCAACTGGTCGAAGGTGATCGTTTCGAGCATTTTGCGCTGCACGGCGGCGACTTCGCGCCAGGCCGATTCCAGCACTTTGCCCACGACCGAGCCGGGGGCGGCGCTGGTGGTCACTTCCTCGTCCGGGCCTTCGGTGGCGTTCATCACCTCGGCCAGCGTGATTTGCTCGGGGGGCTTGGCCAGTTGATAGCCGCCCGAGGCGCCGCGCGTGCTGGTGACGAGGCCGGCTCCTTTGAGCTGCAAGAGAATCTGCACCAGGAAGCGCGAGGGAATGCCGTGCTCTTCGGCAATCTTGCGAATGCGCACCGGTTCGCCCGTGTGATGGCTGGCGGCCAATTCCAGCATGGCGATACAGGCGTACTCGGTTTTCGCAGAGACTTTCACGGGTGCCTGGGCGCCTGGCGCGAGGGAATTAGTCGGCGGTGTGCAGCCCGCACTCGACCTTCGCGGTGCCGCTCCAGCGACCAGCGCGCTCGTCTTCGCCGAACATGACGGCCCGCGTGCAAGGCCAGCAGCCGATGCTCGTGTAGCCCTGGTCGTGCAGCGGGTTGTAGGGAATGTTTTCGTCGGTGATCAGCTTCCACACGTCTTTCTTGGTCCAGTTCGCCAGCGGGCTGATCTTCACCAGGCCGAACTTCTTGTCCCAGCCCACGATCGGCGCGCCGGCGCGATCGCTGCTCTGGTCGCGGCGTATGCCGCTCATCCAGGCCCGCATGCCCATGGCCGCCTGCCGCAGCACCGTCACCTTGCGGTCGAAGCAGCATTTGTCGGGATTGGTCTTGTAGACGGGGCCGCCGTTCTGGGCCTCGTACTCGGCGACCGTCGTGGGAGCGGTTTTGTATTCGACCTCAATGCCGTACCGCTCGCGGATGCGCTCGCGCAGCGCCAGCGTCTCCGGAAACTGATAGCCCGTCTCGAGATTGAAAACGGGCGTCCGCCGCTCGATCTCGGCCAGGTAGTGAATGATGACCAATCCTTCGGGACCGAAGGCCGTGGCCATGGTCAGCTTGGGAAAGTAATTCTCAACGGCCCAGGCGATGATCTCGCGCGGCGTGGCCTGTTCCAACTTCTGGCTGTACTCGCGAAGCTGGTCGAGGACCTCCTGGGCCGGCAGCGGCGGGCGACCGTCGGCGGCATTCGCCGGGCTAGCCGAACTGGGGGCCGCAACGCCCGCCGAGGCTCCTGGAATTGCCGTTCCTGGGATTGCAGGCGTGGTCATGTGCGTGGGGGCAGTTTCCGAGGCCCGGCCCGTAGGAAAGCTTGGTGTAGTCGCTGGGAATTGGCCAATCATATGAATGTTGCGCAGGTAAGTCAACTATAAGCGGCCTCTGGTACATAATCGGCCCGCATAATCGGAAACTTCAGCTCAATTGCGACGGCAGGGGAAGCGTCGAAAAGCGCGGGCGACGCTCTCGGCACGGAGCGTTGCTGCCGCGCTCGCCGTAATCCTTGACGCCCGGAATCGAACCGGTCACGATCGCCTCTCGGGCGACGCAAATTGATCTCGATCACGCGCGCTTGATTCGATCGTGAATCTCTTCGCGCAAGGGCACGGCACGGCATCCAGCAAGGGCTCGATTCATGGCGGAAGAAGTCTATTTAGCCGTCGACATGGGGGCATCCGGCGGACGCGTGCTGGCCGGTTTGCTGGACGGCCGGCGGTTGCGGCTGGAAGAAATTCACCGTTTCGAAAACGGCGCCATCGCCGCAGCCGGCGGGCTCTATTGGGACGTGCTCGGCCTGTGGAGCAACATCGTACACGGACTGCGCGCCGCGGGAACGAAATTCGGCGCTGCCATCAAGAGCGTCGGGGTCGATACGTGGGGCGTCGACTTCGCGCTGTTGGGACGCGGCGACGTGCTGCTCGAAAGTCCTCATTCCTATCGCGATCCACGCGCCGACGGCATGCTCGCGAAGGCGCTCGCCCGCGTGCCACGCGCCGAGATCTTCGCCAAGACCGGCGCCCAGTTCATGGAAATCAACACGCTCTATCAACTGCTGGCCTTGAGCGAGCAGAACTCGCCACTACTGGAGATGGCCGAGTCATTCTTGATGATGCCCGACGTGTTCCATTGGCTGCTTACGGGCGTGAAGGCCAACGAGTACACCAACGCCACCACGACGCAGTTCTACAACCCCGTCAAACGCCGCTGGGCTACCGGGCTGTTGGGCCAGCTTGGTATCCCCTCGCACTTTCTGGGAGAGATTGCCGACCCGGGCACGAACCTTGGCAAGCTGCGGCCGCAGGTGGCTGCCGAAACCGGGTTGTCGAACGTTTCGGTCGTCCTGCCTGGCACGCACGACACCGCGAGCGCCGTCATGGCCGTGCCAGCCGCCGGCGAACCGAGCGAACGCCCCGACTGGTGCTACATCAGCTCGGGCACGTGGTCGTTGATGGGCGCCGAACTGCCGAATCCCGTGGTGACCGAAAAATGCATGGCGCTGTCGTTCACGAATGAAGGCGGCGTCGGGCATCGCACGCGCTTGTTGAAGAACATCGTCGGGCTGTGGCTGGTGCAGGAATGCCGAAGAATATGGAAGCTGGCCGGCAAATCGTATAGCTGGGACGACCTCAATAACCTGGCCGTGCAGGCGCCACGGCTGCGTTCGCTCGTGAATCCTGACCATCCGTCTCTGATGGCGCCGCGCGACATGCCGGCAGCGATTCGCGAGCTTTGTCAGCGAACAGGGCAGCACGTACCGAGTGAGGAAGGAGGCGTCATTCGCACGGCGATCGAAAGCCTGGCGCTGCGCTATCGCCAAGTGCTGGCGTCGCTCGAAGAGCTGAGCGGCGGGCGCGTCGAGACGATCCACGTCGTGGGCGGTGGCACCCAGAATCGGCAACTCTGCCAGGCCACGGCCGACGCTTGCGGACGCCGCGTTGTCGCCGGGCCGGTGGAAGCCACGGCGATCGGGAATGTCATGGTCCAGGCGCTGGCGGCCGGGACCGTGGGATCGATCGCCGAAGCGCGCGATCTGGTGCGCGAAAGTTTCCCCGTGGAACAGTACGAGCCGCGCGATACAAAGGCCTGGGAAGACGCCGCGGGCAAGTTCGCAGAGCTCACGAGTGCGTGAGGAGACGCGAGAACGAGGTCGATCCAGCCATCTCTGCCTTTGGTCGGCTCGGCAGGGCGAAATCGGGTGCCACGGGTGGCTTGCCCACCAGTGCCGGCCGGATTGCTCTTGCTCAACCGCGTTCCTCCGCTTTGGCGATGATCCAGCCCAGCACGGCGCCAAGGATCGCACTCAGTCCGACGGCGCATAGCCAGAGCAAGACGAGATCGACGGTTTGTTTCGTGCCGTATGTTTCTCCCAACATTCGCGTGAGGCTCGAGCGAACGTCGAATTTCCGCTGCGCCATCCCGATCCCCAGGCACAGAATGATGATTACGCTCGTGATGCAGGCCACGCCGGCGAACAGGGCCGAGAGCCGCGAAATCGAGATCGCCACGCCCATGGCCACCAGGATGGCGCTGACCACGCCGACGATCACAAAGAACGCGCCGGCTTTGATCAGCGACAATAGCAACGCGGTGACAGCGACGCCGAAAAAAAGCGTGCGCGTCGAGAACCGCCCCCGTTCCGAAGGACGAGGAGGAGGAGGGGGCGGAATTTGCGAATGGTTCTCCATCGCGATGCATCGCTTTTGATTCGACAAGGCGGGACGTTGCCGGGTAATCGCGGCCGGCTTAGTCTGTAGTCGATACCACGGCACGTCACCCGAGGGAATCCCTGCCCTGAGGGAGCTGAAGAAATGGAACGACGGCCCAGCAACAAAAAATAGCCGCCGACGCTCCTGCATCCTCTGCAGGCCGGCGCCGACGGCTAGCTAGTCTTTCGATTTGTTCGCGTCGGGCTTTTTGGTAGTTAGCGCTGTGCCGACGCGGCTACATCCGCCACCTGCGTCTGAGCGTCGCCGCCGAAGGTCAGCGATACGCTTTTGCCCCCGGATAGCTGCACGGTCTTTTCTTCATTGACCGGCTTGCCGTCGCGCACGAAATCGACTTGCACGCGATAGCTGTAGTTGGCCGTCGGCTGCACGCCATTGGAGACGTACGTGCGGTGCTCGCCCGTGCTGGTCGTCAAACGGTCATTGATGATCACTTTGGCATCGGCCGGAACGTTCACGGCGAGCATCAGGCGATCGGAGGTCACCGCGGTGCTGCTCGTCGGCGTGTTGTAGGTGCCAGTCGCCGGCGGGTTCGGCGTTGGCGTGGGAGTCGTCGCAGGAGGCGCCATCGGCGCATTGCCGGGAGCCGCCGCAGGGGCTGCCCCGCAGCCGCCGTATCCGCAGCCCGCGTACCCACCGTAGTAGCCAGGGTATCCCCAGCCACCGCCATAGCCGGCATACCAGCCACCGTATCCGCCGTAGCCGTAACCGCCGTAGCCACAGCCTCCGTACCCACCCCAGCCGCATCCCCAGCCGCGATGGCCGAAGGCGTTTGCATCTGCGACGAGCAGACCTAGAACCGCGGCGATCAGCCCTGCTTTTAGCGCGTGTTGCAACATGTCTCTACTCCATGAAGTGACGTCGATGGTTTGCCGAGCTACTCTAGCTGCGGCCATGTGCAATTTCCGGGCCCCTCCGGCGTGGGCGGAATCATGCCCCCATCGCCGGATTCCGCGCCCGTGAGCATACTGCTCGCCACGACCTCGTGTAAATAACCCGGGCGCGGCGAAGCAGCCTCTGGCACTTGGGAAAGACGTATCGCCGGCTGGCGACGCCAATCCCGCATTGGGCGGGGATGAGCCGGCTTCGGTCGCATGATATAACCAGCGATCCCGAGGCGGATGCGACACCCTGGATTTACCCCGAAGAGCGTTGAGACAAAATCCTAGCGCTGGCGAGCAAACACACGGCAACCGGGCATGAAATTCCGCTCGCCGGCGCTCCCACGCGGTTTTGTCCATCGGCACCAAGAGAATTCGCGCATGATCAACGTCGGCATCGTCGGCATCGGCTTCATGGGCATGATCCACTACCTGGCGTACAAGCAAGTACGCGGGGCCAAGGTCTCGGCGGTCGTATCGCGCGAGCGGCGCAAATTGGCGGGCGACTGGCGCGGCATCCAAGGCAATTTCGGACCGCCCGGCACGCAAATGGATCTGCGCGGCGTGGCCGGCTATCTCGATTGGCGGCAACTGCTCGACGATCCATCGATCGATCTGGTCGATATTTGCCTGCCGCCTGACTTACACGCCGAAGTAGCCATCGCGGCGCTCGCGGCCGGCAAGCACGTGCTGTGCGAAAAGCCGATAGCGCTCACGCTGGCCGATGCTACGCGGATGGTGCGCGCCGCGGAAAAGGCGCGACGCCAATTGCTGATCGGCCACGTGTTGCCCTTCATGCCGGAATACGCTTTCGCCTACGAGGCGATCCGCGGCGGCAAGTACGGCAAGCTGTTGGGTGGTTACTTCAAGCGCGTGATCTCCGATCCGTTATGGATCAAGGACTTCTACGATCCGCGCAAAGTGGGCGGCCCGGTCGTCGACTTGCACATTCACGACGCGCATTTCATTCGCCTCGTGAGCGGCATGCCGGCGGCCGTGTTCAGCACCGGTCGCATGCGCGGCGATGCGGTCGAATTCGTCGATACGCAGTTTCTGTATCCTGGCAAGCGCCTGGCCGTGGCGGCCACGAGCGGCGTCATCGCCCAACAGGGGCGCAGCTTTACGCACGCGTTCGAGATCTACCTCGAGCAGGCCACGCTCGTTTACGATTCGGCGGTCCTGGGGGGCGAAGCAGTGACGGGTACGCCACTGACGTTGCTCGGCAGTGACGGTCGCGTGCGCCGGCCCAAGCTCAAGGCGGTCGACGCCTTTGCTCTCGAACTGCGCGAGGCGGTGCGCTCGGCGAGCGAAAATCGCCCGTCGCCCCTTTTATCGGGAGCGCTAGCGCGTGACGCGCTGGCTCTCTGCCTGGCGGAAACGGCCTCGGTGAAAACCGGGCGACCGGTGAAGTTGTCGAAAAAGTGATCGCTGCTGAGCGATTACCTGCTGGTCTGTCACACATCGACGCGGAGTTCGAGGTGCCACGGCCACACTCTCCGGAACCATGCTGAACTGTCAAGAGATTGAGCCAAATGCTCACGGGCTTCACGAGGGATTCCGGTGGTTCGCGCGTCTCTGACGCCGAAGGCGTCAAACAAGATAGCCCAGGGCGACGCCCTGGGTGAATCTCACGTCCATGTTCGTCGTTATTGAGCCCTGTAAGGGGCGGAACAATCAATCGAAAGAACGCGCGCGGACGTGTATCGCCCTTTCAGGGCTCAGCTCATTGGTTTTTGCGTGCGTCCCCAGGGCGTTGCCCTGGGCTGACCTGTTGCACACCTACGGTGTGCCGGGATAAGCCGTTCCGCATAAATTACGGGAACGCCTCACGCGCTTAGTGAGCACGGCACCCCGCTCTTCGTTTTGACAGTCCACTACAAAGTGCGGTTGATTTTGCCCGCCGCGGCTATTGCTCCAACTCATCTGGCTGGCGTGCGACCTGGGCCGCTCTATCGCATTTCGAGTCGAGGGGGGCAGCGTTCGACTCACGAAACAGACGGGCAATCACAGCCGCCGGATAAAGCACCGCCGCAACGCAACCGGCCAAGATCAGCACCGCGATGGGAATTGCCACGGTCACGACCAACGTGGCAGCCGGGAAGCGAATGGCGATCGCGACGAAGGTCACCAGGCCGATCAAACCCGGGAGGCCGAAGCGCCAGATGGGTTGACCTTTGAGCGGCCGGGCGCGGCGCGTCCGTCGAACGTAGAACGCCGTTGTCACGAGCAAGAGCGGGATCAGGAGTGACACGGTACCCGCAAAAGTCAGCGCATTCTCAATAATGCGCGCGTGCTCTGGGCCCAGAGCGGAATAGCGCTGGCGAACAACCGAGAAGGCGTACCATGTGCCGGCCACCGCCAGAATCGCAATGACTGCTGCCACAAGAAGCAAACCGCCGCTCAGCCACCCGCGCGGCGCTTTCAAGTTCTGTTCCGGGTCTTGTGGTGGCGCGTGGATCATGGTCAGGGCATTCGCTGCCAAGTTGTCTGGATCCGAAGTCGCTCGGAATATTACTGTTCGTTAATCAGTTTGCACGCTTCCATGGTATCTGAGTACCGCGGCACCGGTTTCGGCGCTTCCGGCTCCCGGACGTATGCCGATTACCTTGCCGGTCAAGGGGCGCTAGCGGTGCTTTTCTCGTCCCTTCCGGCTGTAACGCCGGGGTGACTTGCACGGGCTATGCGCGAGCAGCCCCTACGTCAGGCGCTTTCCGGACTTACGCGCCGTACGGCTGTAACCGTCGCAGTTGCCATGCTGCGTACCTTGGCAATTCTTGATGCAACGCGATGGCCCGCGGCGCGAAGGTGCAGGCTGTAGGGAAGGCGCGCGATGCCGCGCCGAAAAGTTTTTTGACCGTCTTGGTATCGTGACCTATATTGCATTTGGCTGCGGGACCGGACGGTAGAACCGCACCGTTACAACCTGCAGCCTGGCTTTTACCCGCGCTTTCGTGTCAACCCGCCTTCGAATGCTTTTCGACCGGCACGTTCCCCGGGAAGTTCCGAGCGGCGCTTCTCCGCCGCGCGGCCGACACTCCAGGATCTGATTATGCACCGTAGGGTTTCTGCCGCGCTCCTTTCGTTCGCCTTGTGGGCTGTTTCCGCCTTCTCGCTGCCGCTGGCGGCAATGGCCGAAATCGGCTTCGTCAACCCCTCGACAAACTCCGCCACCGACGTTTCGTCCTCGGGCGGGGCCAGCGACGTGGTGTCGACGGATCCCAGTCGGCTCATTCAGCAGGGACAATCGTTGGAAAACGAGCGGCGCTGGGGCGAGGCGCTCACGTTTTATGAAGACGCGCTGCGGAAGTTCCCTCACGATCCGGCCATCGAACAACACCTCGCCTCGACGCGTGCGCACTACGAAATTGGACGCCGTTACAGCGATCCTAGCTACAAGCGGGCCCTGACGACCGTGAGTGAGCGCGAGGCGCTTGACCTCTACGGCGAAGTGCTCCTGAAAATCCAGTCGCATTACGTGGAAATGCCCGATTGGAAAAAGCTGGTTGACGATAGCACGCACGTCTACCAGGTGGCGCTGTCGGACCCGGTGTTTGTCGAGCACAATCTCCCCCGCCTTCCGCAGGCCCAGATCGATCGCTTCCGTCGCGAAGTGCTCGATCGCGTTGCCGGCTGGCAGATCAACACCCGCCATCATGCCCGTGACGCCGTGGTGTACATTGCTCGCCTGGGGCGTGAACGGCTG
>DASZWQ010000158.1 GCA_035546535.1 Pirellulales bacterium
AGCCCTCGTGGCTTTTTTCAACCTCGCCAAGTGCGAAGCAAAGCTTCGCACGGCTCGCAAAATAACGACTTACGTCGATATTTTGCCATCGCATCCCTGCGATGTCGCAGCCCGTTGAGTTCTTCAACAGGCTGCTAGGCCGGGGACGAATCAACAGCCGCGCGTGTGGCCTGTTCGGTAAGCGGGGCCTGCGCCCCGGACGCCGGTCGGGTGCCCTGTGCGCACCGCGGCACGAGAGTTTGCTCCTGGTGCGCGAGAACGCACTCTACTGTCCTGGCCTCGGTGAGGCTGGCTACAGAAGCCACGCTGCACGTTTTCCGAATCTGCAAGTTCTCCCGCCCGCCCTGACCTGTGGTTTGACTTCGCCAATCCATCGCGGGATGATGGCAAAATCGGTGCAACGCTTGTTACCGAGCAGGCCGAAGCCGCTGGGGGACCTCAGCCAGCCGGCGATCGGCCCCCCCTGGGAACTTTTGACGCCTACAGGGCATCTTAATCGTGGCTCCCGAGCAGGATGACGACTGCCTGATCGACGAAGCCTTGGCCGGTCGCCCTGACGCCTTTGGCCAACTCGCCGCCCGCTACCAGGACCGGCTGTTCCACGCCATGACGCACATCTCGGGCTCGATCGACGACGCGCGCGATGTGGTGCAGGACGCGCTGGTGCAGGCCTTTTTGAAGCTCGAAACCTTCCGGCGCACGAGCGCCTTTTACACGTGGCTGTACCGTATTGCTTTTAATGTCGCGGCCGGCCGCCGGCGCCGGACCGTCAACCTGCACTCGCTCGACGGCGCCGCGCAACAATCCCTGGCTGACCGCGGTGCAAGGCCCGGTGCGCGGCTCGAGCAGCAAGAAACCGCCTCGCACGTGCAAGCGGCGCTGCAAGCGCTTGCCGAAGAATACCGCACGGTGCTGGTCATGCGCGAAATCGATGGTTGCGACTACGAGATGATCGCCAAAGTCCTCGATTTGCCCATCGGCACGGTGCGCAGCCGGCTGCACCGCGCGCGAACGCAAATGCGCGAGCTGCTGCGCGAAGTTTTGGAACTGGAAAAAGATTAATTGCCGCCTCTGCCCCCAGAGTCATGAGCGACGTGCCTGACGACGAACTGATCAGCGCCTATCTCGACGGTGAGCTGTCGGGCGAGGAGCTGCTGCGCGCCGAGAACTTGCTGGCCACCCAGCCCGAGAGTCGCCAATTACTCGAAGAACTGACATCCCTGCGCGCGAGCTTGCAAGGCTTGAAACGACAGCCGCTCGAGCCGGGTTTCGCCGATGGCGTGCTGCGCCGTGCTGAGCGCGAAATGCTGCAGCCGGCGACGGCTCCTTCACCGCGCGCAACAGTTGGTCATCCTGCGGCGCGAATCTCCTGGCAACGTTGGCGGCGGCCGCTTGCCTGGTCGGCCGCGGCCATAGCGGCAGGCCTGTTGCTTATGGTTCTGTCGCCAGGCGAGCAACAGAAGGTCGCAGTCGCGCCGGCCCAAGCGCCCGCGGGGGGCGAACTAAACGCGACGCCTGCGGCCCCGGCTCTCGCGCACCGCGCGAACGAGGATCTTCCGCAAGTCGCCGCGCACCCGCGAAGCGCGCCCGCCCCTGCTGCGGCGCCCATGGCTGCCGAAGAGCCGACTTTCGGCATCGCGCGCGACAGTGTTGATGAGAAAGAAGCCCTCGACTCGGCCGCTCTGTTCAACGAGGCGAATGATCAGTTGGTCGTCGTGCACTGCGACGTAACGACCCGGGCCGAAGCCGAGGTAGCGCTCCGCGGTCTGCTGGCCACGAACCAGATTGCCTGGGAAGCAGCTCCAAGCGAAAAGGAACAGACCTTCGAGCGCGCCAAGCAATCCGTGCCAACCCAGGGACAGACCACCGACAACAGCCGGAAGCCGGAACAAAGCGACTTGCACGCCGAGCTTGCCGAAGCGGTCTACGTTCTTGCCGATCGGGCACAACTGCAAACCACCATCGATGCGCTGCAATCGAACCGGGCGTTCCGCAACGTTCGCTTCCAGCGTGTCGACGCGCCGGCGGGGGATCGAGCAATTGAGAACTTGTCCTCGCAGCTCTTCGCAGGCAAGGACGAGTCGCTGACTCACGAGGCGCCGTTGATCGAGGCCGAAGGGCGCGCCCGCGCGCAAATGACGCGGCTGCCGCAACAGCAGCAACTACAACTGCAACGGAGGCAACAACAAGGCGCCGCCGTACAACTGTCTCCTGCCGAAGCGCAGAACCTGCAGGTCGATTCAGACAGCGCGGCGCGGGGTGCTGCCGCCTACTCAATCCGGGCCGCGGGCAAGCAGGATGCGCAGGGTGGCGGGCAAGACGCCGCGCAGAATTCTCCCGCGCCCGAGCAGTCCAAGCTATCGATTCAGCAGGCAAGCCAGTCGCGGCAGCTACGGCGCCAAGCGGCGCGCCAGCAAGCCCCCGCTACCCGTGACGCCGACGGACAAGGCGCGCCCGAATCAACGCAACTCCAGTCCTCGCCGATGGCGCGGGCGTTGATCATTTTGCAGGTGGCGCCCGACGAGCCCGGGGGCGCGAAAGATTCATCGCCCGTCACGCCCTGATTGCCCGCAGGAGAAGCCATGTCCGAAGTTCGCATCCGCTGCCGCGTCAACGGGCCGCTTGTCGTGGAAGGCCCGGTCACGATCGTCGATCACGAGGGAAATGCCTTCACCATTTCATCCGAGAAACCGAACGTGGCTCTGTGCCGCTGCGGTCAATCGGCGAACAAGCCCTTTTGCGACGGCGCGCACAAGCAATGCCATTTCCAGGCTGACAACCTGGCTTCACGGCCGTAACGCGTTTGCGGGCCGAGGCTTGGCCGCGGTCTGCGGTTTCCGAGCGGCCAGCGGCCGAATAATCGACACGTTTTCCCCGTTCGATTTCGCGTGTTCCGACGGGCGCTAACAGGCCTCTGCCCGCCGGTTTTCCGGGCGGCGCGGCAGCAGCGGGAGTTGCGCGAATTCTCCGGTTGCGCGGCCGAGTGGACGCTCGCGCGACGCGCGGTATAAACGATGCTTCGCGGCGCTCGCGCAAGCGCCCGTCACCCTCTCTCTCGGCACTGCCGCAACTCTGGAAAGGAAGCCCGGCCCGATGGACGAGCCACTGGGATTGGCCAGCACCCTGGAAGACGAAACCTCGGTCGCGTTCGTCAAGCAATGGGACCGGTTGGTCAGTTCGACCAATTGGGAAAAAGGACGCATCATCCACGAGTGGCGAACCGCGCTTGTGGCTTCGCAAGCCAGCGCGACGCAATATTCGGACGAGGCCTGGAGCCGCCGCGTGGGCAACGTCAGCGGGCAGCACGTGGGCCGGCTGCGGCGCGTCTTCGAGCGCTTCGGCGACGCCCGCGCCAGCTACGAAGGCCTGTTTTGGAGTCATTTCCAGGCGGCGCTCGAATGGAACGACGCGGAGATGTGGCTCGAGGGCGCCGTGCAAAACGGCTGGTCCGTGTCGCAGATGCGCTCGTCGCGCTGGCTGGCGATGGGCGCGCCCGATGATCTACGGCCGCGCGACTCGGACGTCATCACGGCCGAGATGGACGAGGATTTTTCCGACGTCCGGCACGAGGTGGCGCAAATCGTCGACCCGGCGGATCGCGACGGTTCGGCCTCGGCCCCCGGCGCGACGACCGGCCCCAATTACAACGAAGGCCCCGACTTCGGCGACGAGACGTACGACGCCGCGGCCGAGGGCGTGCCTTTCGATGCCGACGCGGCGGGCTATCCCGCCGAGCACGCCGCGCCCTCCGCGCGACCGTTCGAGAACCTGCCCGAGCTGCCTCCTGATTTGGCAGAAGCGTTCGAGAACTTCAAGCTCGCGATCCTGCGGCACAAGGTTTCAGCCTGGGCCGACGTCCCGCGCGACGACGTGCTGCGCGCGCTCGAGGCGCTCAGCCAGTTCGCCTGCGCCCCGTCGTAAGAGGGCGAATTCCCATCCGACGAGCGGTCACGGCGCGCGCAGTCGTGGGTCGGTCATGGCGTTTTCCCCGTGAGCATTGCCTTCGCCGACATTTTCCTCGTCGACATTGCCCGCGGAATTCTTTCGCTCGCGCGCGGCAGCCTTTTGCATGCCGGGCCCCAAACGCGACAGGTTGAATGACAAATGGCGGCCGCGATTCTCTTCGGCCAATTGCGCCAGCGTCCCGCCGATGCGCGGTACGAGGCTGAAATGGATGACGTTGATCTTCGTGCGCCCGCGATTCATGTTCCGAATGAACGCCAGGTCAGCCTGCGAGGGATCGTCTTTGGCCTCGCCATCGGTCAACAGAAAGATCGCCTCGGGCCGGAAATACAGCGCCGCTTCCAGCGCCGGCATGTGATTCGTGCTCCCTTCGCCGTAGGTGCTCATCACGAATGAGGCCGCCCGCTTCTTGTTCTCGGGCGTTCCACGAAGCAAGTGCGTCGACGGCCCTTGGTCTTCGAATACATTGAAGCCGTGGTTGTAGAAGACGATTTGAAAGCCCTGATTCGCCCCCAGATCGTCCAGACTGCGCAGCAACTCGGCCTTGGCCGCTTCGAGAGGCGTGATCGAAAACACGGTCTTCCCTTCCGAGGTGTAGGAAAGGGTCGAGATCATGCTGTCGGAATGGTCGAAGACGTAGACGAACGAGCGCGCCTCTTCGGCCACGCCGAAAACTTGCGTCTTTGTGGGCGCGGTTCCGTGGCCGGTACCGAAGCCCTCGCCCCCGATTCCTTCGCCGTCGCCGCCACCACGTCCCCACCGCGCTCCGCCCAGGATTTCTTGTGTCGAGTGCAGCGCTGACTCGGCCAGTCGGCCATCGGTGTGCTTCTCAGGTATTGCCAGCTCTATGACCTCGATCGAAAGTTTCGCATCGATCTCGTCCGCTGGTTGGGGTGGTGACGCCACTTGAATTTCGGTCGCGCTCGCGTCACCGCGTTCGGCCAAGGTGCGATTCAGTTCCAGGCCGGTTGTGGTTTCGCCTTGGCCCGACCCTCCGCCGACTTCGAAGCTCAAGAGCGACGGGCCAGGACTTGCCGGGACCTTCACCACCAGCACGCCCAACAGGATGGCCAGGCCGAGATGAACCAAGAGCGACGAAAGCCAGCCGGGCAAAAGTGCCGCACAAGTGTCGTAAAACGATACAGTTTTTTGCAACACCCGCGGCAGACCGATGGGTGGCACCAAGTGCTTTTGCGCGCCCTTGGCAGGCGCGACCTGTGGCACGCGAAGCAGCGGCGCAAGGCGCTGCCCACCACTCTCTTTCCCTGTTTCCGACATGTGCCCCGCTCCCTGCATTATGCCAGCGCGCTTGGAAAATCGCGACGAGCACGCCGTCATTCATGCTGTGACCGCTTCACGTGCAATGCAACGGACATGCCAAAACGCAATCGATGTTTTGGGGTATTCGCACTAAGTAACGATTCCGTGGCTGCCGCGCCAAGGTGCCGACGAAAGTTTGATCCCGCGCGCTCAAGGATTCGCCACGATCAATTGCACGATCGTTCGGCAGCGAATGGTCTCGCCCCTGCGCGGAGAGTATGAGGTTGATTTGCGCGCGAGCGACTACCCGGTTCCAGTACGACCGAAGCCCCTTCGACTGGTGCGGGGCGACTAGCTTTACCTGCTCAAGAGCGAACCCTGCGCATCGGCCAGAATGGCGTCCGAAGCTACCGGCAGCAGGGTTACTTCCAGCTCGGGATAAACCGCTTGCAACCGTTGCACGTCAGCAAGAGTGTATTCTTCCGCCGGTAGTCGAATGGCCATGTACTCGATCGCCCGCGCGCCAAGGTATTTCCAATGCCAGGGAAGGCGCCGCTCACTCTTGCAGCCGGGCGTAGGCTCGAAAGTGCGCAAGAAGTCAACAGACTGAACCAGTCGATCGCGCTCGCGGATCAGCCGCGCGTCCCGACCGAGCGCAACAGCCATGAGCGCCATGGCGGCAAGCAGTGTCCGCAGTCCGAATCGCAACGGGAACCGTGCAGCGCGCATGTCCGTTTGATCGGCCGCGACGGAAGCGTACTTAAGGCCACGCTGGCGGTGATTCTGTCGCCACCGGTGGCCAAAGAATCACCAGGCGCCGTGCGCGGAACGCGCGGTTCGTCAGGCTGCTCGGGAGCCTCTCCACTATCACGCCAAACAGTCGAAAGGCCGACCACGGCGATCGTGCCGCGAGGCCTTATCAAGACCTCCGTAACGTGACGTCCCAAGCCCACGCGCCAAGGGTAGTTACGACGACCCGTTCGCCGGCCCGGCCAATTGTGAAACCCCCTCAAAAACGGTATACTTTCGTACTGCTGGGCTGTCGTAGATTTCTGCTCGCCGAAGGCCCAACGGAAGGGTGTTTCATAGGCGATTTTTCCGCGGCACGGTTGCCGAAAGGACCTAAGTTTTGGCCGACAATCCCGAGAATCCGGACGACGCTGACGAAGAGTCCACAGCCCCTGAAGAAGGGCTTTCCGCAGAAGATATCAATGCCGGCCGTCTGCTCGACCTGCCGATCGAGGACGAGCTCAAGGACAGCTACCTGACGTACGCCATGAGCGTGATCGTCAGTCGCGCCTTGCCCGACGTGCGCGATGGGCTGAAGCCCTCGCAGCGGCGCATTTTGGTCGCCATGAACGACCTGAATCTCACGCCCGGCGCCAGCCGCGTGAAGTGCGCCAAGATCTCGGGCGATACCAGCGGTAACTATCACCCGCACGGCGAAAGCGTCATCTATCCCACTCTGGTGCGCATGGCCCAGGAGTGGAACATGCGCCACGTGCTGATCGACAAGCAGGGGAACTTCGGTTCGATCGCGGGTCTGCCGCCGGCGGCCATGCGATATACCGAAGCGCGGATGTCGCCGATCGCGGCCCTGATGCTCGAGGACCTGAAGCTCGACACCGTCGATTACGTGCCCACCTACGACGAGCGCCGCACCGAGCCCACGGTGCTGCCCTCAAAATTCCCGAATTTGCTCGTCAATGGTTCGAACGGCATCGCCGTCGGCATGGCCACCTCGATTCCGCCGCACAACCTGGGCGAGGTGTGCGCCGCGGCGATCAAGATCATCGACGACCCGGACGTATCGGTCGACGAGCTGATGGAAATCATCCCCGGCCCCGATTTCCCCACCGGCGGCATCATTTGCGGCCGGGCCGGCATTCGCCAGGGCTATCACACCGGCCGCGGCACGATCATCGTCCGCGCCCGGGCCCGCATCGAAGAGCACAACAAGGGGCGATTCCGCATCGTCGTCACCGAGATTCCGTTCCAGCAGACGCGCGACCGCATCGAGGAACGCATCGCGGAGCTGGTGAACGAAGACAAAATCCCCGGCATTTCGGCGATCCGCAACGAAAGCGATCTGAAAGAACCGGTTCGCTTGATCCTGGAAATCAAGCGCGACGCCGACCCCGACGTAGTGCTGAATCAGCTTTATCAGTTCTCGCCGCTGCAGGACACGATCTCGCTGATTTCACTGGCCCTGGTCGACGGCAAGCCGCGCACGCTGTCGATCAAGGAGCTGATCGAAGAGTTCATCCGCCACCGGGCGCACGTCATTCGCCGTCGCACGCAGTTCTTGCTGGCCAAGGCGCGGCAGCGTAAGCACACGGTCGAGGGATTGTTGCTCGCGCATGCCAACATCGACGAAGTGATCCGCGTCATTCGCACGTCGAGCACCCAGGCCGAGGCCAAGGCCCGCTTGATGGGCATCGAATGCCCGGCCGCGCTCATGCGCCGTGCATTGGGCGACGCGGGCTTTGCCTCGTTCACGTCCGAGCGCGGCGATCGCGAGAGCTACACGCTCACCGCCGTGCAGGCCGACGCGATCCTCAAAATGACGCTCGGCCAGTTGGTCAATCTGGAACAGGAAAAGCTCGGCGGCGAGTACCAGCACCTGCTGGAAGAGATCGCCGAATACCTGCGCATCCTGTCGGACGAGAAGAACATTCGCGACATCATTCGCGAAGACCTGCAGGAAGTGAAACGCAAGCACGCCGACGAGCGGCGCACCGAGATCAGCGGCGAAGAGGTCGGCAACATCGACCTCGAAGACCTGATCGCCGAAGAGAACATGGTGGTCACGATCAGCCACCAGGGCTACATCAAGCGCACCCCGGCCAGCACCTACCGCGCTCAGCGCCGCGGCGGCAAGGGGATGAAGGGGGCCAAGACCGAGGAAGAGGATCCCATCCGCCACCTCTTCGCGGCCAGCACCCACGACTACCTGCTGTTCTTTACGAACCGCGGCAAGGTTTACTGGCAAAAGGTGTACGGCCTGCCGCAGTTGTCGCGCGAAAGCCGCGGCCGCGCGGTCGTCAACCTGCTGAACTTCGCCGAAGGCGAAAAGATCGCCGATTGCCGCGCCGTGCGCGATTTCTCGCAGCCCGACCATTACCTGATGATGGCCACGCGCGGCGGCCTGGTGAAAAAAACGCCGCTCGTGCAATACAGCCGCCCACTCAAGGGTGGCATCATCGCCATCAAGCTGCGCGAAGATGACGAGCTGGTCGACGTTGTCGTCACGCGCAAAGGCGATGAAGTGGTCGTCTCGACCAAGCAAGGCATGGCCATCCGCTTCAACGAGGCCGATGCGCGCCCCATGGGCCGCAACACCAGCGGCGTAAAAGGGATCAACCTTTCCGAAGGTGATGAGCTGGTCGGCATGGTCGTCGCCGATCCCGAGGCCACATTGCTCACAGCTTGCGAAAATGGCTACGGCAAACGAACGCCGTTCGGCCCCAACAGCCCATCCTCAGGGGCCTCGGCGGACGAGGGCGCTGCGGGCGAGGATAGCGCGGCGGACGATAGCGCACATGAGCACGAGCACGAAGCTCCGGAACCGGCCGAAGGCGAGGAGGCCGAGGGGGGCAGCTCATCGCACCGCTACCGTACCCAGCGCCGCGGCGGCAAAGGCCTTCGCGATATCAAGACCACGGACCGCAACGGGCCCGTGGTCGGCGTCATCAGCGTTAGCGGTGATGACGAAGTGCTGATGATGACAGCCCGCGGCAAGATCCAGCGCATCGTGGCCGGCGACGTCAGCGTAATCGGCCGCAACACGCAGGGCGTGCGGATCATGAGCCTCGACGAAGGCGACACGCTAGCGGCCGTCGTACGCGTGCCCCGCGAGGAGGGTGGGGACGAGGGCGAGTCTGGCCCCGAAGCCAGTGGCCCCGAGGCCGCCGG
>DASZWQ010000159.1 GCA_035546535.1 Pirellulales bacterium
CGCAGCATGATCCTGTTGTAGCGCGCGCTGTTGATGCCAAAGTTGGCAAAGAGAAACAGCGACACGGCGAGCACAGCCGCCAGGCTCAGCGCGCTAAAGAGCACGATGCCGTTGAGCTTCTTTTTGATAGTCGTTGAGCGAAACAGTGGCATGGCATGCCCTCGGCAAGCAAAGGAACGATCGCGTGAATGGCACCGGGTCCACAGATGCCGGTAACAGGTCCCTGGCCCGGGACTTACAAGTCTAAGTGCCCCTTGGAGTTCGGCCGCTTATTTCGCCGGCCGGTGCCGCCCGATGCGGCCTCATCGAGGCCCGTTACGCGGCACGGGTGATACAGGCCCTATGACCGGCTCTGGGGTGTCCGCATCATGCCCGCGGATCGAATCGGCGTCTACAATCGGGCGTCGACGATCGAGAAATCGTCGTCCAGAATCTGCGACGCCCCCAGTTCGCGAATATGGGCGAGCAGCCGGTCCGCAATCGGCCCCTGATCCGTGGGCAGCCCGGAAACGAACTCGACGAACTCCGAGTGTTTCCACATTTCGCCGTCGGTTTTTTCGATCTCGTAGGCGCCGTCGCTATAGATCAGCAGCCGGGCGTAGGGACCAAGTTGCGTCTCGCTGGTCGAATAAGGCATGCCCTCGACCATGCCGATCGCCAGGCCGTCGGCTTCGAGCGCTTGTACCGGAGCCTCGGCTTCGCTCGGTCCCGTGTACAGTAGCGCCGGCGGGTGACCGGCATTGCTGAACAACAGTTTGCGCGTGGCCGGTTCGAACACGCCGTACCAGATGGTGAAATACTTGCCGTTCTGCTTCTCCATCTGAAAGACGTCGTTCAACCGTTCGAGCACCTGGCCCGGATCGCGAAAATCGGTGTCGGCGAGCGAATGTGCCGACAACATGTTCATTGCCGAAACCGCCAAGAGCGACGAGCCGACGCCGTGGCCGCTAACGTCCAGCAAGTAAATCGCGAAGTGCCCCTCGTCGATCCAGTTGTAACCGAACATGTCGCCGCCGAGCTGCGTCGAGGGCACGAAGCGAAAGTCGATCGCGATGTCGCCGGTCAACTTTTCGGGCAAGAGCGACTGCACGTAACGGGCGGCCTGCCCCACTTCTTCGGCGAGCTGCTGCTGACTTTCGGCCAATTGACGAAAGGCCTCGTCGCGCTCCAGCCGGCTGATGTACGCGCGGGAGTGGTAGCGAATGCGGGCGATCAGCTCGAGCCGGTCGGGAAGCTTCACCAGGTAGTCGTTGGCTCCCAGGGCAAACGCTTGGGCCTTGATGACCGGCTCTTCCTTGCTCGACAGCACGATCATCGGAGTTTCGCGCGTGGATTTATTCGCGCGAAAGAATTTCACCAGCTGCAAGCCGTCGATATCCGGCATGACCAGGTCCTGCAGGATGACGGTCGGCGCGACGGCGTTAGCCGTGGCGATGGCCTGGGCCGGATCGGCGCAGTGATGGAGCGTGATATCGGCTTCCGAGGCGAGCATGCGGCGCACCGATTCGCCCACGATGGCCTGGTCGTCGATCAAGAGCACCGTGATGGGGTGCGCGGTAGTGGCCGGCGGCCGCGCGCGCGGCGCCGCGACGCCCGAAGCGGTAAGAACGGCGGCGGATGAGGACGCGGAATCACTCATGAAAAACCGAGGGGGAATGGCTCTCGAAGAGCTGAGCAGAATTGGTCTCAGCCGTCTACCACAATGACCAGAATTCCGTACGCACAAAGCGTAGCATGCGGTAGAAAATGATCACGCCCAGGGGCCTGGGTCCCGTGTGAATGCGGGCGTAACCCGTCGTCCCCGGGCGAAGGTCGGCCGTCGGATCTTTTACGCGGCAATAGACGCTGACACTGGTGCGCGTGTCTTTTTCGCCCTTGAAACCGATGGCCGCGATCTTGCTGACCGTGGCATCGAACGTATGAAACGGCAGCGTGCGGGCCTTGAACGTTACCGGCGCATCGAGTTCGACCCGCGAGCCGTCTTGCTCGGCCAAGGCCACATCGATATCCAAGCCGGAAGTGTCGCCGATTTCGCAGATCAGTTCCCCCTCGGGGTAATACTTGCCCAGCAGGTCATGAATCCGTTGCGTGGTGATGGTGCCGGGGCGAGAGGCGACGATATTGCGCTTTTGATCAAGCTGTTCGAGGTATTTCAACTCTTCGGCCAACTTGTCCCGATTGGCAATGGCGGCCTTCAATTCTTCCGGCCGGCAGCCGGCTTCGAGCAATACGACTTCGGAGCGTGCGTCGCCCAGCTCCTTTTCGCGCGCCGCCAACTGCGACTCGCGTTCCATCGTGCCCAGCGCTTCCATGCTGTGCTTCTTGGCCGAGGTCTCTTCGAGCGAGGACTCCGCGATCCGAAATTTGGCGCGGGCTTCGTCGACCTGGTCGCGGGTCACGGCGTTTTTCACGCTCAAGTTCGACCAACGCTTCAAGGCACCGCCGTAGTATTCCATTTCATGGCTCGACTGCTTGATCTTCGCGTCGAGCGACGCCAATTCCGCCGTGAGAGACTCGCCGGCACGATCCAGGTCATGCCGCGCCTTGTCGACCAGGGCCTCCAAACGCTCGACTTTGTGTTTTGCCTCGGCCAGCTCCTCGGGGCGTGCGCCGGCCTGCAAGTCGCGGGCCTTGGCCTCGGCCTCGGCGAGCGCGGCCCTGCCGCCGGCGATGCGACTCTCCAACTCCGTCACTTTCAAGCGCGCGATCGGTGCGCCCGGCGACACGCGCTCCCCCTCGCTGACGAAGACTTCTTCGATGAACCCGGCCATTGGCGCACGGATCTCGACATGCGCTACAGGGCGAATGACGAAAGGGCCGCTCGCACAGTCGTCGATCTTCCACAGCATGGCCGCCGACGCGAGCCCACCCACAATCGCCAACCACACGAGCGTGCGCACGAGTTTCCTGGTGATCATGGTGGTAAAGTCCGAGGCGAACACGCCCTGCACAAGTCCACTCATAAGCAACGAACCGAGCCCCAGCACGACCGTTGCGCCGACGACGCCACCCTGCGCGCCGAAGTAGCGATACATGCTGAAAATGAGCACTGAAATTATCGTCAGCGAAAACAACCAGCTTGCCAAGCCATACAGCAACAATAATTTCCGCCGCGGATCGGCCGGCGGCGCCGCGGCGCCCCACAGCAAGGCCCGCAGCCAGGCGTGCAGGTAGCGAATCGCCCGCGGCCGCAGGTTGGGAACCGCCAGCCAGTCGCCGAGCAGGTAATAGCCGTCGAGCGGGATCAGCGGGTTGAAGTTGAATAGCACGCGCACGCCCGAGACCGTGACCACGACCCAGGCCATGAAATTCAGGGCGCTGTCGGGAACCGTGATCCGCCAGGCAAAAACGGCCAGGGACCAGAGAAACGCCTCGAAATATCCGCCGGCCAGCGTGACCAGCAGCCGCTGCGCTTTGCGCGGCAACAGCCAGGCATCGGAAACGTTGCAATAAAAGCACGGCATGAGGTACAGCATGAGGAAACCGACTTCATGCACTTCGCCTCCGTACCGTTTGCAGGTCAGGCCATGAGCAAACTCGTGGCAGAGTGTAATCGAGCCCACGGCGACGAAAACCAGCAAGAAGGTTTGCCAGTGGAACGCGTTTGCGAATTCACTGACGATCTCGCCGCGATTGGCCCAGACCAGCACGATCGCCGCCACGATCGAGAATGACGATAGCGCCAAAAACGTGCGCGTCCACAACGGCCGCAACCAGGGCTCGAGGCGGTTGAACAGCCGGTCAGGATCGAGCAGCCGCACGCGCCAGACGAGCAGCCGCTGCCACAGCGGCCGCGAGACGGGGCGGGAGGATTCCTGGGGAGCAGGGCCGGGCGGTGCGGCCGTGGGAGCTGCGGCCGCGCTGGAAGGTGCGCCCGGAACGGTCGGCGAAGCGGCAGGAGCGGCGCGGTCCAACCAATGATGCTCGGCCGCCAGCCCGACGAAGCACTCCAGATCCGCGTGTGTCAGCGGCTCGCCGAATTTTGACTCGAACTCCTGGCGAACCGCATCAGGTTCGTGCAGCCCGTCGCAGCGGCTCAAAAGGAAGTGCTCGACGGCGCCGATCAGGTAGTACTCGCCGGTTTGACGATTCTTAAGAACGAACTTGCCCTGGTCATTTTGCGGCCCGAGAAAGAGTTCCGGGCGGACGCGCGGCAGCTTTTGCAATACGGTCGCCACGGAAACTATCTCGAAGGATCCCGGAGGTGCTCAGTCGCTTTCGACGAGGGCGTTGAGAAGGCTCGGACAGGAACGAGAAAAGCGGGGCTGGACGTGCCAGCCCCGCTCCGAAGACTTTCCGCTTATGGTTTCCACGGCCGGATAAGTAACCGCGTTTGCCACGCTTTTGCTTCGACGTTGTCGCAGGCGTTTCGCGCGGCCGGCCGATCCGAAGATCGTCGAATCATCGGTGCGTGGCCGACACGTACGCGAAATCGTCCCCCAGGACTTACAGGCTGTGCAACAGCTTGCTGACATCGGCTTCGAGCTGCGAAAGCGAAATCGAACCCGAGTACGTATGTCCGCCCGCGGAAATCGAACCGCTGAGCGTATTGCCGCTGAGGTTGTAATCGATGGTAATGCCACCGAAGTGCAGCGTGGTGGGGGCAACGCGTTCTTCCAACTTGGTCATCTCAAAGCGACGAGTTTCCATGAGTCGAATCCCTTTCTAGACGTGCAAGTGAAACGCAAAGGTGCCAATCTGCCCCAAAAACCTCGGCCGCATGATCACGACCGCTTATCCCCATTCTGGGTTGGTCGAAAAACGCCCAAAGTGATGCGGAGTCACAAGCTAGCGAGCGAATCGCTAGCTGTCAAACTTTTTTACTGGCGAGCCGGAAAATTCTTATCCGCCATCGGTTTGGGGCTCCGCGAGCTGGGATAGCCAACCTTCTGGGCCTGGAGGGACGTGAACTTCGACGGCTTGAATATTGTCGTTGAACAACGTCCGGCCCCCCCTCTGCCAACGGCTCTTTTTCGGGCCGGCGGTGGTGCTTATGGTTCGTTGGATGTCCCTGTACCGGGCATCGTGTGGTTCGCTGCGTGGATAAGGGCACCTCGTTTTTCAGGAGACCGACCGTGCAAGCCTCGCATTGCAATCCTGTGTCGGTGAGCCTGCGCGCTGGCCTAGCAGCCTGTTGAAGAACTCAACGGGCTGCGACATCGCAGGGATGCGATGGCAAAATATCGACGTAAGTCGTTATTTTGCGAGCCGTGCGAAGCTTTGCTTCGCACTTGGCGAGGTTGAAAAAAGCCACGAGGGCT
>DASZWQ010000160.1 GCA_035546535.1 Pirellulales bacterium
CCGCTGGCGACGATCGTCACCAGGCAGCCCAGGCTCATCAGCATGCAACCGTCGCCATTGAAGGCGAGGACTTCGCGCTGCGGCTGCGCGAGCGCCATGCCCAATGCCAGCATGGGCGCGTGCCCCATCGCCGAGGGAATGTAATGAAAATCGAGCGGATGCCGCGACAGCCGCGGCCATTCCCGCGCCGATCCCATCGTGGTAACGACGATCTCATCGCGCCGCCGCTTGAGCAGCACTTCCAAAGCGGGCACCAAGGGCATGCGGTTCGACATAATAAGTTGGCAGTCAGCAGAGGGCAGCAGCCAGAAGAGTAGTCAGTAGCCAGGTCAGTAGCCAGTAGTCGGTAGCCAGTAAGAAGTACTCGGCGGACCTGCCTTTGCGACGATTCCTGTACACATTTGAAAGTTAAGCATTCGACATCCTTCACTGACTGCTGATTACCGACTACTGACTACTATTTTCACCCTTTCCCTTCGGCCAAAAGCGCCACGCCGGGGCGGCCGGCGGTCTGGCAGGCACGGTAGTGCTCGGCCAGCTTGCCGAGTGCCTCGGTCGAATCGACGAGCAGATAATCGAGTCCCCACGCCTCGAGCACCGGCTCAGTAAATTTGCGCGCGGTGTCCGGCGAATCGGCGACCAGGTAGTTGCGCCAGCCGATCAGGGCAAACAGCGGCAGCCCCAGATCGAAGAGTACATTTCGCAGGGCGTCGCCCGATTCGAAGAGGCCCGTGTTCTGAATTACCACCAGCGGCCGCCGTCCTCCGAGGTAGAGGCCCGCCGCGATCGTCCAGGCTTCGCCTTCGCGGCACACGCGCACGAGCGTCAGGTGTGCCGACGCCAAAAGCGCGTTTTCCCAGGGGCCCATGGCCGAGTCGGGGAGCCACACGACGTGGGTCACGCCGAGCGATTCGATCGTCGCCACCACTTGTGCGGCCGGCAGGATCATTTCGCCGCCTCCCGCGATTTCACGATCGACACCTTGCGCGCCGTCGAGATCCATACGAAGGGGCGTTGCGCTTCGTCGACCCGCACTTCGTGCGCGAGCTTATGGGGGACGAGCACCTTGCGCAGCAGGATTTCATACATCGTGCGCTTCGCAGGGAGCGAGACTTTGATCGTCGCGGGGTCGACCTTTTCCTCGGCCAGGCCGCCCGCGTCGACCAGGATGGGGACCGCGATGTGCTCGCCCACAGCCGCCAGCACGCGCGGCAGTTCGACTTTGTCGAGCTCCACGTCGGCCGTGTCGAACAAGGCCGGCACCAGATCGCGGCGCGGTTTCTGCGAGGGCCAGCCTACGGGCCACTGTTCTTGGTTTTGCCGCTGTGCGGTGATCGCCAGCGCCGCTTGTCCGCGCTTGTCCAATCGTGGCACAACGGCCAGCCCTTGACAGTCGAGCACGAACGCCAGCGCCGTCCCCAGGGAAACGCCGCGCAATTCGGAATCAATCGGCGCGCCGGCCGCGAGTTGTTTCGCCGACGAGGCGTCGCCGGTCAAGGCATGCCGCGACTGGTCGGCAATTCGATGCACGAAATCGGCCGGAGCCATCTCCTTGGTCGAGAAGCTGACGGGGTGTGCAAGATCCGCGCGCAGCGCGTCGAACTCCTCCTTGGAAAGGCCAAACTTTCCGCGGCCGCCGGCCGAGTTGCCTGCGGGGCCATAGCGGCGCAGGTCGCTGAACCAATCGCCCAGGCGCCCCCGTTCGGTCGTGCGATAGCGGCCGCCGGGCAGGATGAGGTCGCCGTTGCGGCTGACGATGCCCACCACTTTATAGACCGTGACGCCCGCGTTATTCGCGGCCGTGACCGAGGGGCCGTCCGAGAATCCGGCCGTGCGGGCACGCAAATTGTCGACCTTCAGATCGCGCAGAATCTCGAACCACTGCTGCATGGCCGTGGGCGAAGACTCGGATTCGGTGGCCAGCTCGACGTCGATGGTCGCCCGGCGCGGCGTTTGGGCGCGGGAAGTGCCTGCCCCCAAGGCGATAATCAGCGTCGAGAAAATGAAAACGATGCGCATCGCCGTCGATCCGCCGGGGCCGGTTATCTGCCTCTCGCGATTATAGCTTGTTGGGCGTGAGGATCGTAAATCGACGGTCTCTGGTGCCGCGTCTCCTGCCGGCGGCGGCAGAAATCTGACCGTGCCGGCGATACAATTGACAGACTATGTGCCTGCTTGCCCTCCTTTATCAGCAGATTCCCGACGCACCGCTGGCCATTGCGGCCAACCGGGAAGAGTTTTTTGATCGCCCCTTTTTGCCGCCGCGCGTCGCGGGCACGCGCTGCCGGTATTTGGCCGGTATCGATCAGCGGGCCGGCGGTACCTGGCTGGGGGTCAACGAGCGCGGCCTGGTCGTAGCGGTCACGAACCGGCCTAAGGCCATCGTGCCTGAGCGGCCGCGCTCGCGTGGCCTGCTAACCTGTGACCTGTTGGAAATGACGACGATCGCCGACGCTGCCGCGCATTTGCGGCGGGAACTGGTCTCGGGGCATTACGCAGGCGCCAATTTCCTGCTCGCGGCGGCCAATGCGGGTTTGATCTTCGAAGCGGGCGACACGCTCTGCGAAACACCGCTGCGGCCGGGGCTACACCTGGTGACCAACGGCCCGGCAAATGATCCTGCGGACTCGCGCCAGCAATTGGCGCGGGAAATGTTTGCGGCGGCTCAACCAAAGGACACGGCTTCGTTTTTGGAAATCGCCCGCCGCGTCTGCCGGCAAGGGCCCGACGCCGCGGGGCGGTCGATCATCGTCCGCCGGCCCGAGCGCGGGACGGTTTCCTCAACGCTTCTGGCAGTGACGAACGATCCCGCCCACGCGGTTTGCCAGTTCGCGCCTCGCGCGCCGGATATGGCCGACTACGAGGACTATTCCGCGGTGCTGCGCGGGCTGCTTACGGGGCGAGAGGAATGATTACTTCGCACCGGAAGAAGACTCTTGCCACAGAGGCCTCCGAGAGCACAGAGGAGGAAGCGGAGGAATGAAAGCCCTTGATTGCTTCCGCGGTCTTGGGCTCGAAACTTGGGAGTTTCTCGGTGTGCTCTGTGGCCAGGTACCTGCCCAGCACGGCCAGATCAGGCGGGGGCCGTGTCCTTCTCGTCCATATTCTTGCGGCGCGTGGGCTTATTCAGAACGTAGAGGCCTAGCCCGATGCTTAACACCACGAGAAAGTAGGGGAAGACGTAATTCGGCTCGGTCTGCTCCGCGGCGTCGGGGATACCGGCCCCGCCCCGTCCGCTAGGCTCGTTTTTTTTCCCTTGCGCCAGCGCCGGCGTCGCGAGGATGGCCAGGCACGCAGCCACGAGCAGGGATCGCAACAGGGTCCGCAGCATGTTCAACATCGTAGAGTCGCGGGCCTCTTGGCCCTTCATAGCAAGGCTTCGACCGGCTGTGCGAAGCGGCGAAATTGCTCGACCGGCATCGCTACCGTGTCCCAGCGGGGAGAAATCTGCCGCGCGTAAGTGGCATAGTACTCGAGTCGAATCGCGACGAACCCGTACAGGGCCCCGTCGTATTCGAAAAGTTGCTTGCGCTCCAGCGGCGCGCGGTCACCATGAATATTGTAAGCAAACACGAATAGCGCCGCAAACCGCTCGCCGAACAGCTTCTCCCACCGCGACAGGCTGGTCAGATCGTCGCGCGTCGACCAGTTCTTCCAGTACTGCTTCTGCTCGCCCGAGGGGAATCGCCGCCCCTTCACGTCGACCAGCCAGGAGTACCCACTCGACGAGGAAACGATGAAGTCGAGGCTCTTGAGCGACGCGTCGGCCGCCAGCGTGCGGCGTGCTTCGTCGACGGCCACGTACGGCACCTGGCGCGCCCGCAGATATTCTTCGAAAGCCGCTTCGTAGTGATTGTCGCGGTTCATCGTTCCATCTGCGATTCAAAAGGCATCCACAGATTCACAGATTAACGCAGATTAAGAAACAAAGCACCTGAGCCGGCCGATTGATCGGCAGCTCTCCTCCAAAAATCCGCGTCCATCTGCGTAATCTGAGGAAGTATTCTTCTTTGAAACGACTTCGATTCTGTCGACTACTTCTTCTCTGACGTGAGCAATCGGTGCAATTCGGCGACTAGCTGTTTTGCGCCATCGGCCAATGACGCCGTGGCCGTCTCGCCGGTCGACAGCAGCTTAACCTGGCAGACGTTGTCGGCCAATTCATTCTCGCCGATGATGATTGCCACGCTAAAGCCGCGACGGTCGGCGTATTTCAGTTGCTGGCCCAGCTTCTTGGCCTCGGGGTAGAGTTCCACGCCGAAGCCGGCGCGACGCACTTGCGCGGCCAGCGCGAGATAGTGCTCGAGCAGCTTGGCGTCGAACAGCGGGATGAAGATTTCGGCCGGTGTCGACACCTGCTCGATCATGCCCAGCTCTTCCATGCCGGCCAACAGACGATCCAAGCCGAGCGATGCGCCCACACCTGGCAGTTGTTGGCTCGTGTACAGCTCGGCCAGGTTATCGTAGCGCCCGCCCGAGCAGACACTTCCCAGCTTGGGCAACCGATCGAGAAATGTCTCGAAGACGACCCCGGTGTAATAATCGAGTCCCCGAGCGATCGAGACGTCGAGCTTCAATCGTCGCGCGGGAAGGCCAGCAGCTTGAGTCGCGTGCAACAGTTCGGCCAGCCGTGCCGCTCCGGCCTGGCCGGTCTCGCTGCCGGCGACCAGTGGCGCCAGTTCCGCCAAAACGCGCTCGTTTTCCCCCTGCAACTCGGCCATCTGCACGACTTGCCGCGCCTGCGTTTCGCTCGCGCCGGCCGTGGCGACGATCTCTTCCACGACCTTTTGTGGACCGATCTTGGCCAGCTTGTCAATCGCCCGCAAGACGGCTACGGACTGCTCGGTCAGGCCCGCGCGCTCGAGCAGTCCGCGCAGCACCTGCCGGTTATTGATGTGGATCGTAAAGTCTTCGAAGCCGATCGCCCGCAGCAGGTCGTGCATGACCAGCACGGTTTCAATATCCGAGGCGATGCCCTGCGTGCCGATCGTATCGAAATCGCACTGCATGAACTCGCGGTACCGGCCGTGCTGCGTATTCTCGCCGCGCCATACGGTGGCGATGTGGTAGCGCTTGAAAGGCATCCCCAATTCGTTGGCATGCTGGGCCACGAAACGAGCCAGCGGCACCGTCAGGTCGAAACGCATGCCGACCCAGCGCTCGCCCGGGTCTTGAAAGCGGTACAGTTGCTTATCGGTTTCGTCGCTTCCCTTGCCGGTCAGGATCTCCAGGTATTCAAGCGCGGGCGTATCGATCGGGCTGAAGCCGTACGAACGGTAGACGCGCCGCGCGATCTCCATGATCCGCTCGCGCGGAATCGCGGTAGCGGGCAGGTAATCGCGAAAGCCCTTCAGCGTGCGCGGCTCAATGCGTGTCGGACGGTTCAAGACGAGTGCTTCCCAAATTCATTTCAGGCGATCTAGCTTGCCTCGCGCTGCCAGGGAGGGGCAAGGGGAGGGTGACTTCTTTCGCGGCCAAGGTATGCCGAACACATCGAACGAATGGTCGATTTGCTTTGATGGCGTTCTCTTGGCGGCCGCAATGGGACAGTGAGTACGCGCCGAACCGCTCCAGCCACGCTTCACGCAAGGATTGGCAGCAGCGGTGGCCGGCGGCTGCGGAAACTGTGGCCGCTGTCGCGCGGTAGCACGACCTCCATGTATTCTTCGACCTGCTCCGGCGTTTCGAAGTATTTCTCGTACACCCAATCGTCTTCGTATTCGCAATTGTCGGTGGAATAATCGCGGCAGATTTGCGGCCGCGTTTCATAAATCCCGCAGCGGTTGTCGGGACGCAAGTGACGGCACTGCGAGTAGACCAACAGGTACCAACTGCCATCCTCGACGAACACCGTGGCGTTATGGTGCAACAAGTACCAACGGATGTAGTCGAAGTCCTGCTGCGTTTCCGGAGTGTCGATCGGCGCCGCCAGGTAATTGCAGCACTTGGCCGGGCAGTGATCGCACAGGCATTCGCCCACGGGCAATTCTTCGCGGCGGATCTTCCGCTTCACGGTCGTTTCCATGCATAGGCCTTCGGAGGCTCGGTGATAGGCCCGCCGGTCCGTCGCGGCGCGAGACATCGCTCGGCCGGCGAACAAGCGGCCGATCCAGGGTATCAAAACCCGCGCGAACCGCCTAGGAGTGGGCGGTAATTGCCAAGAGCGCGCATGCGGGACGTGAGTGACGAGGTGCCGCCGGAGCGTCGATCAGTCGATGATTACGTCGCCCGACAAGCTGCCAACCGACGCGCCGCGGAACGCCGCCACGCGGTTGCTCGCCGGCGCGCCGATCACGGCCCCGGCGATCGCCGTCCCGTCAATCGAAGCGCCTTCGAGCAAGCGGCGGTTGGGCCCGATGCAATTGCGCGCCAACCCGACCGCCGCCAGCGCGCGAATCGTCAGGTAGGTGATGTCCACTTCGTACCAGCGATGTCCGTGGGCGGCGCTGCGCTGGTCGGCGTGATGGTTGTTGTGCCAACCTTCGCCGTTGGAAATGAGCGCCACGAACCAATTGTTGCGGCTGTTTTCGCCGGTCTCGTAGCTCCGATAGCCGCAAATGTGCGTCAGCGAATTCACGCTCCAGGTGATATGCCACACGGCGACGGTTCGTACGAAGACGCCCCACACGAGTACACTCGCCCCGAATTGCACGGCGGCGGCTCGCGTATCTCCGGCCAGCAGCGCGAATCCCAGCCCGGCCAGAAAGAAGATCGCTGCTTGTAGCATATTGATTTGCAGCCACAGCAGATTCCGCTCGAGCCGCATGTAGAACGGGTCGCGAAGGATGTCGCGCGCATAGCGATCGCAGGCACCCGCGGATTTCGTGGCGTGGTTCTCCACGAACAGCCAGCCCATGTGCCCCCACAGAAAGTTCACCAGCGGCGAGTGAGGGTCGGGCTGGTCGTCCGAGTGCTGATGATGAATGCGGTGGGCGATGACCCAACGGGCCGGCGAATCCTGCAGGCAACAGACACCCAATAGGGAAAGCGCGTGTTCCAGCCACTTCGGACAATCGAAACTGCGGTGCGTGAGCAGGCGGTGATAACAGAGATTGATGCCCAGCGTGCCGAAGACGTACAAACCGGCCACGGCCAGGCAAACGCCTGTCCAGGAGAAGAACCAGGGGAAGAGAGCCAGCGTCGCCAGGGCGTGGTATGTACCCACGCCCGCCACGTACGTCCACAACACGCGGCTGCCCGCCGCCGTGGCCGGACGCGACATGGGCGACGAGAGCTTCGCCTTCGTGGTCAGGACCGAGGATGCAAGTGAGCTGCGCGACGTGAAATGCGGCGGCATGAATTCGCACCTGAAAGCGTTACGGAGGAATCCCGAAGGCCCGACGTCCTGGAACACGCCGGATGGAATTTCTTACCTAAGTTCTACCGATGAGCAGAGAATTTGACGAATCTTTTCTTGCTAGCGTACTTTCCCGGGGATTGTTACCCAGGGCAAACATGGGTGAACGGCAAGCGTGAGTTTTTGGTAAAACGGCTGTCTAGCCAGCAAAACCTCGCTTGATTCGATCCGTTGGTCGTGACTATCGTGCATGCCACCACGTCACGTGCGCGCACCGCGACCGCAAATCACCAAATCGAGAGGTCTAAGGATGGACCGAGATACCCGACCCGCGTCGGCCTCCTCGGGCCGACAGGAAGTCAGAGCAAGAGAAGTCAGCCGCCGCCTGCGGATCGATCGTGCACATGCCCCCGTGTCACGGCCGATATGGACATACTCGACGCCCGGCGAACGCGGCTCCAACTAATCGCTACACATCGCAGAGATCGACCGCTGTCGCCACCGCACGGCTTGACGCACCGCTACAGCTTGCCAAGCGGCGTCGAATGTTGTGCCCCTTCCGCCCGATGCGGGCAAATCCTCGCACGTTCGCGATGTCGATCTGGCTCCTGCAGCCGCTTGACTCACCCGAGAACGACGCCCTAGGCGTCATGACCCCGTTCGTGCCTTGCCAGGGCGAGTGCTAAGCTTACCTGCCGGCGCCGTGGTGCGGCTTTTTCCGAAGCCTCGCGAAACGGCGGCAAGCTTTCCATCGCCCCGAGGATTTCAAAGCCTTCTGCCATGCAAGTTCACATCACCGCTCTCGGGCCGGACAACTGCGGGCTGGCCGATCCGATCGTGCATTACGTGACGGGCCAAGGCGCCAATATCGCCGAGATCCAGATGTACGATCACGATGAGGAGCGCGTCTTCGCCATGCTCTTGCGCGTACAGTTGGCCGCCGATCGGCTGCCGGCCCTGCGCGAAGCGATGCGCGAGATCGGCACGCGCACCGGGCTGTCGATCCGCGTCTGGTCTCCTGACGAGCGTGCCGACCGCCCGCGCCTCGCGATTTGCACCACCCTGCGGCACGAGCCGGCACTGGCGCTGTTGCGCGCCCTGCGTGACGGGCGGATCAAGGCCGATGCGGCGCTCATGCTGGGCAATCGCCCCAATTGCCGCTCGCTGGCCGAGCAATTTGGCGTCGACTGGCACGCAATCGGCGACGAGCAAGGCGCGGCCGATGACGAACGCATGATCGCGCTGTGCGACGAGTACAATGTCGACTACATCGTCCTGGCCCGCTATATGCGCGTGCTCCCGCCGTCGAGTTGCTGGAAATACGCCGGTGGGCGGATCATCAATCTGCACCACGGCCTGCTGCCGAGCTTCCCGGGCATTCGACCGTATCACGAGGCTTTCGCCAGCCGCATGTTGACCTACGGCGCGACGTGCCACTTTATCGTGCCCGACCTCGACGCCGGCAACCAGATCATCCATCAAGCGACGTTCACCGTGCCGCCCGGCATGCCGCTGGATGACATCATCCGCATCGGGCAAGAAGATAACGAGCCGAATTGCCTCGTCGAAGGGGTGCGGCGCGTCGTCGATCGCGAAGTGCGCTTGCACTTCCATCGCGTCGTGGCTTCGAAATAGCCGCGCGCGAAACTAGCGTTTCTTTACGGCTCGGTTCTTCGTGGTCAACTATCAGCCCGAAGCGCCAGCGAGGGAAAGAATCGCATGGAATCCCTCGCTGGCGCTTCGGGCTGGTATCAAAAGCGCCGAATCTGCTCCAGGCACCAGCGTATCTCGCGCGAGGCCAAGAGCAGATACGCGGCCACGCCCACCGCGATTTCGGCGAGCAATAGCGCGGCCGGCCCCAAGGCGACCTGACTCACCAGAATCACGCGGGTGATGAGAACGATCGCACCCATACCAAGCGCCGCCAGGGCGGGTCGAGCCAGTTGCCTTGTCCAGTCGGCCGGTGAAACGTCGACCAACCGCAAGCAGAACAGCATGTACGGCAAGAAGAGGATCAGGCAGGTCGTGAGCGAAAACCCCCACGCCATGCCGAGCATGGGCGGCAGCCAATCGTGCGCGGCGTCCGAAACGTCGGACGGGATCCAATGCACGCCTGGCATGGCGTCGCCGATGGCGCGGCCGGCCAGGTAACCCGCCAGGAGCCCCGGGACCAGGGCGGCGAGCATGGCCAGCGAGCCGACGAGCATGGCGCGCCAGTGCCCGGCCGAGATGAAGATCGTGCCGGCCATGTTGATGAAGCCCTGCACGAGGATCGTGGCCGCCAGGATCATCAGGAGCGGTCCGGCGTCGACCCATTGCGGACCTCCCAGGGCCAACATGGTTTCTCGGCCGACGATCATCAGGCCGATGCCTGCGGGGAAGCTGGCCACGGCCAGCAGTCGCTGAAAGCCGAGGACGATCTGACTGTAGTTCGGCGGATCGTGGGCGGCCCGCGACAGCGCCGGCAGCATGATGCTCGTCAGCGGCGTGGTGAGCACGACGATCGGCTTGGTCATCACGTTGTAGGCCTGGCTGTAGAAGCCCAGCGCTTCGCGCCCGAGCAAGAAGCCGACCAGGATTTTGTCGGCATTGGCGAGCAGATTCAGCACAATCTGCGTGGTCGTGAAGTAACCACCGAACCGCAAGGTGTGCTTCACTGTTTCACGTCCGCGACTCAGCGACGGGCGCCAAGGTTCCAGGTACCAGGCCAGGACGGCCAGCGCCAGTAGTTCGACGTATTGTTGAATGACCAGCGCCCACACGCCCCACCCCGCCACGGCCAAGGCAATGGCCAGCAGGCCGCCAATTCCCTGGCCCGCCAGCCGGCAAGCAGCGGCGCTTCCCAGCCGGAGGTTGCGTTCCAAGAGCGCGATATGCTGCAGCCCGACGGCGCTGGCCAGGCTTGTTGCCGCCAAGGCCACGAGCACGATCCTCACCTGCGGCTCGCGATAGAACCAGGCGACGGCGGGCGCGACGGCTGCGGCGGCCACGGCCGTGGCCGTCCCCAGCGCCACGTGCAGCCAGAACAAGCGCGAGATCAAGGCAGGGGTCAAGTCGCGCGATTGCACCGTGGCCACGTTCATGCCCAGCGACGTGAAGACGCGCAAAAACATGATCACCGGCAGCGCCATGCCGATCAGCCCGAAATCGCCCGGCGCGATTAGGTGGTACAGGCTCGCCAGCACGATGAGCGAGATCAAGTGCGACGCCAGTTGGGCGAACAACGTGCGCCGGCTGCCGTGGCGCACGGCCTCGCGCAAGCCTTTTCGCGAAAAGGCCGGATTGAGCGCGTCGCTGTTTTCGATCCGCTCGCTGGACATGAACTGTCGCGCCCTTGTGGGACGCGTTTGCGGCCACACTGACTCGGGAGATCAGAACGCCCGCGGCGCTTGGTGAGCCGTGAACGTCCTGCCGAAATATAGCTCGGCACGGCGAAAATCGAACGCACACCGCGCGATGTGCAGCCACCCTTTAGCGGCTGACTGCGTTCCGCTCGAGCGCTTCGCGCACCTTAGGATGGACGATCTCGCCGCCACGCGCCACGAGTGTCTCGCGCGTGATCTCGTCATCCGTGTCGAGTTCCAGCTTGCCGGCCTTGACCAGATGCGCGAGCAAGCTCGCGACGTTTTTGGCATACATCTGGCTGGCGTGCATGGGGACCGTCGACGGCAGGTTATCAGGCCCCAGGATCGTCACGCCGCGATGCACGACCGTTTCGCCGAGCCTGGTCAACTCGCAATTGCCGCCGCGCTCGGCCGCGAGATCGACAATCACCGAGCCGGGCTGCATGACTTCAACCATGTCGGCAGTAATCAATAGCGGCGCTTTGCGCCCTGGCACCGCCGCGGTCGTAATCACCACGTCTTGTCGCGCAAGGGCCGTGGTCAACAGCTCGCGCTGGCGACGATAGAACGATTCGTCGAATGCTTTGGCGTAACCGCCGGCATCCTGCGCCCCGGCCGTCTCCAGTGGCAGCTCGAGGAATTTCGCGCCCAGGCTCTGTGCCTGGTCCTTCACGTCGGGGCGCACGTCGTACGCTTCGACCACTGCGCCCAAGCGGCGCGTGGCGGCGATCGCCTGCAGGCCCGCCACGCCGACGCCGAGAATCAATGCCCGGGCCGGCAACAATGTGCCGGCCGCGGTCATCATCATGGGAAACATCTTGGGAAGCGCGGCGGCGGCCAATAGCGCCGCCTTGTAGCCGGCCACGGTCGCCATGCTCGACAGGGCATCCATCGATTGGGCGCGCGTGATCCGCGGGATCATCTCCATTGCCAAGACGCTGACGCCGCGGGCCGAAAACTGCTGTAGCGCCTCGGGAGCGCCCAAGGGTTCGCAAAAGGCGATGATCGTTTGACCCGCGCGGACCAGGCCCAGGTCGGTGATGCCGGCCTCGCAGTTGGCCCCCAAGGCGCGGACTTGCACCAGCACGTCGGCCCCGGAGAAGACCTCTTCGCGCCGCGTCACGATCGCGGCGCCCTGGTCCTGGTAGAGCTTATCGGGATAGCCGGCGGCCTCGCCCGCCCCCGCTTCCAGGACGAGCGTTATGCCGGCCTTGGTCAGCGTCGGCAGCACCGCCGGCACCAAGGCCACGCGGCACTCGCCGGGATAGGTCTCTCGGACCACGCCACATTTCATGCTTGCGTGCTCGAAGGAAAGGCGAGTGGGCCCACTTGTGCTCCTCGGCGGCGTGGCTGGGGGAACTCGGACGGCGGGCGTAAGTTGTTCCGCGGGGCGGCCTGCCGCCGTTGACGCGGAAACGCGCGAGCAAGTGATCCCTGGCCTCTTTTTAAGTTAGAATGCCCGCCTTGATCGAACAAGCCAGGGGGGGTAAATTGTCAGTTTCGCATTTTGCCAGATTGCCCCCGCCGGGGCTTTTCGATTCACGTTTTCTCAATCGCTAGAGTGCACCGATGACCACGTACATGGCCAAGCCGGGCGAAGTGGAGCAGAAGTGGTGGTTGGTCGATGCCACCGATCAGGTCGTGGGCCGGCTGGCCGCCGAGATCGCCATGATCCTGATGGGCAAGCACCGCCCCACGTACACGCCGCACGTTGACACGGGCGACTTCGTCGTCGTGGTCAACGCCGAAAAGGTCACCTTCACCGGCAAAAAGTGGCAGAACAAGACCTACACGCACTACACCGGTTACACGGGTTTGCGCGTCGAGACGGCGGGCCACCGTTTGGAGCGCCGGCCGGAACTGATCTTGAGCGAGGCCGTGCGTCGCATGCTCCCCAAGAACAAGCTGGCCACGAAGATGCTGAGCAAGTTGAAGATCTACGCCGGCCCCGAGCATCCGCACCAGGCCCAGCTCCCTGAGCCCAAAGAATCCAAACTGAAATAACCTGTCGCGCGCACAGATTTTGCCCGCGAACTTGTAGCACTTTACAGAGGTAGTCGATGTCCACTGTCGAAACGCCGCAGGTCAAGCAGACCGTCAAGCACAATGGTGACGCCCTGGGTACGGGGCGCCGCAAGACTTCCGTGGCGCGCGTCCGCGTTCGTGCCGGCAGTGGCAAAATCACGGTCAACAGCCGGGCGTTCGAGGAATTCTTCGTGCGCGAACAGGACCGCAATGCCGTCATGGCTCCGCTGGCCCAAACCGATCGCGTCGGCAGCGTCGACGTTTCGATCAATGTCCACGGCGGCGGCATCACCGGCCAGGCCGGCGCTTGCAAGCTGGGGTTGGCCCGGGCGCTGAAGATTTACGACAGCGGCCTGGAAGAGGCGCTGCGCCAGGGGCACTTGCTGACCCGCGACAGCCGCATGAAGGAACGCAAGCACTACGGCCTGCGTGGTGCCCGTCGTGGCACGCAGTTCTCGAAGCGTTAACGCGTCTGCTTATCTCGGTACTCTCTGTGTGGTCGGTGGCGGACCGCGCATTCAGCAGGCTTCTTCGACCAGCTGCGCGATCGGTGTCCCCTCGCTGAATTTCATCGGTCGGCCGACTGGCGTCATGACTTCGTGCGCCGGATCGATGGCCAGTGCTTGTAGTACCGTGGCATGCACGTCGGCCACGCTGCGCGGCTCATCGACCTTTTTGCCGCCGGCCGGATCTGTGGCGCCGATCACTTGCCCACCGCGCAACCCGCCGCCGGCCAGGGCCATGCTGAAGCCGTGCGGCCAGTGGTCGCGGCCGTCGAGGGGATTGAGCTTCGGGGTGCGGCCAAATTCACCGCCGCAGAGCACAACCGTGCGAGACAATAAGTCGCGCTTCCGCAAATCGGCGACGAGCGCCGCGAAGGCCGGGTCGAGGATCTTTACCAGCCGCTCATGAGTTGCATGGTTGTTCGTATGGCTGTCCCACCCGGCGAGCGTCACTTCCACGCAGCGCACCCCCTGCTCGATCAGGCGGCGCGCGGCGAGGCAGCCGCGCCCGAAGGGAGTATCGCCATAGGCGGCCTGCACCTCTCGCGGTTCGTCGCTCGTTTCGAACGCGCGCAATTGCGGTGAGTTCATCAAGGCCGTGGCTTCGTCGATCATCGTGCCGTGCAATGTGCGCTCGACGGCGCGGCGGCGGCCGGCCAGAAACACGCTGTCGATCACGCTGCGATCGTTCAGCCGTGCCGTTTGGCGTTCCCTCGATACGCGGAGCGTCACGTCGGGGATATGCTCGGCCGGATCGAAGGTCTTGAAAGCGTCGAACTGGTTGCCCAGGTAGCCACCGCGGGCGGGCCATTGGTTAGGCAGGATCGAAACGTGTCGCGGGATTTCGACCGTCGCCGTTGGCAACTGATGGCAGCAGATCGCGCCGATCGAAGGATGCACGAGGGTCGAGTCCGGCCGATAGCCGGTCTTCAGCAGGTACGTCCCGCGCTCGTGGTCCCCCTCCTTGCTCACAAGCGACCGCACGAGCGACACGTCGTGCATTTCGGCGGCCAGACGCTCAAAGCCGGCGGCCAGTTGTACACCCTTCGTGGCCGTGGCAATTGCTTGCGTGCCGGCCGCGATCTCGGCGCCGGGATGTGGATCGAACGTCTCCAACTGGCTCGGTCCGCCGCCCAGCCACAGTAGAATGACGGATTGCGCCGGTTCGCGCCGCGCTTGCTCGGCGCGGCGAGCCAGGACCTCGGCCAGCGGCGTAAGCCAACCGGCGCCGGCCAACGTGGCCGCGCCCAAAAAACGCCGACGCCCGAGGCGATGCTTTAATGGTTCCATGCGAATTCGGTGCTGTTGAGCAGCGCCCAGTAAAGGTCTTCCATCCGCTCGCGGCGTTCGCCGCCGCGCGTGTCCGCCAGCCGCGCCGCGAAGTGCGCGGTCTCGAGGACCGTTGGACGGCGCGTGAGGCAGGCCAGGTACGCCGTCTCGATCGCCTTCTCATCGGTCGAGGCCAGGGCCGCGATTTGTGTGGCGGCGTTGCCTACAAGATTGTCCTCGGTCTTCTTCTTCAGCAGTTCGCCATTCATCAGCAACAGCCGCTGCGGAACGGTGCCCCCCTGCGGCGCAAACTCGTCTTCGCCGCTGTCACCGTAACGCGTGACGAACTCTGACTGCCCCACGGCTCGGGCGAAGCGCAGCAGGATGTGCGACTGGTAATCGAGCGTCGCCAGCGAAGAGGCTTGCAACAAGCTGCCCACGACCTGTTCGGGCCGCAACCGCGTGAGCGGGAAGGCGCCCCACGGTTCGTCCGGGGCATGGGCCGTGTCTTCGACCGTCCGGCTCGCGGCGGCGAAGGGTGCCGACAGCGCGATCGTTCGAATCAGCCGGCGCAAATCATAGCCGTGGGTCACAAAATCATCAGCGAGGATCGTCAAGGCCACGGTCGCCGGGTCGTCGGCTTGGCCGCCGCTAGTGTCGCTCGTGGTGCGAAAAAGCGGAATGTCATCGATCGGTTCGATCAACGGCCGGCCGAACAACTGCGCCCACATCCGGTTGGCCGTGGCCTGGGCAAAGGTTTTGTTCGCCGGATCAGTGACCCAGCGGGCCAGTCGCTCGCGCGGGGGACCCTCGGCGGGCAACAGTTCGGCGGCGAAGGGAACGGCGGCTGATGCGGACTCCAGTTCGCCGGTGAGTGGATTAGCCACCTTGGCCGGCCTGGCATGGTCGCGAATGCCGCGCAGCGAGTTCTCAGCCTGGCCGAAGAAGCCGGCCAAAGCGCGGAAATCGCGCTGTTTCCAATCGGTGAATGGATGATCGTGGCACTCGGCACAATCGAGCCGAATGCCCAGAAAGGCCCGCGCGGTGCGCGCTGCTAACTGGTTGGCGTCCGGACCGCGATCGTTGTCCGGCTGAATCGTGACGGTGATGAAATTCGTCGCCGGGCGGCTCGTCCACAGGCCGTCGCTGGCGATCAGTTGCCGGACAATTTCGTCGTACGGGCGGTTGGCGTGCAGCTCGTCGGCCAGCCAGCTCACGAAGCGCCGCCGCCGAAAAACAAGAAACGGCCCCTCCTGCGTGCCGACGAAGGCCCGCGCGAGCCGTTCGGCCAGGTAATCGCTGGTGCGGCGATCCGCGAGCAATTGATCAAGCCACCAGGCGACTGCCTCTTCGGACGGCTGCCTTTCGAACTGTCGGATTTCCTCCAGCGACGGAATCGTGCCAGCCAGCGCCAGCGACAGTCGCCGCCCGATGGCCAATGGGGCCGCAGGCTCGACCGTCGCGGCGGCAGAAGTTGTATTGGCAGGCGCCACCCCGCCCGAGACCGCCGCGCCCGGCGCAAAACAGGCGTTCAGTCGGCGCACCACTTCCTGCACGCCAGGTTCGATGACTGCGCCT
>DASZWQ010000161.1 GCA_035546535.1 Pirellulales bacterium
GAAGAACTCAACGGGCTGCGACATCGCAGGGATGCGATGGCAAAATATCGACGTAAGTCGTTATTTTGCGAGCCGTGCGAAGCTTTGCTTCGCACTTGGCGAGGTTGAAAAAAGCCACGAGGGCTTTTTTCAACAGGCTGCGAGCCCGGCCGACTTCGCGGTTCGTGAGCTGCTTCCGTTCGGGCAGCGCGCGATTATTCCCCAGGCCTGAGGCGAAGATTCACGACCGGAATCCGTCGCAACTCTCTCGGTGAGAATCGCATGGAGAGAGTGGTCCACAAAAAGGCCGATTCTGATCAGTCGGCGCTTTGGGGATCGTTCGGAGGCTGCTTCTGATTACGGATCATGGCCAGCCAATCGAGATATTCCTCGATCTCATTGAGCGGCATGCCCAGGTATAGCGCCTTTTTAACTGCCTCGCTCCGTTCCCACTGGGTTTCCGCGTGCTCCAGGATGATCTTGGCGATCTCGTGCATACCGGAGGATCCAGGACTATTTAGGAGGAATTTTAGCGCCCTTATCTGGCATCCACCAATCCAATAATACCCTAACCCGGGCTGACCCATGGCAGGCGCAAACGGGGGAAATCTTGGTGTTCATATCCCCAGCACCGGTTGGCCTCTTTATGTCCATTCCCTCCGCTGCTTGTCGAGATGGAGAGCACCTTCGCGGACGTTACAGCTCACACCTTGGTGGCCTAAGGGGGATCTGCCCCGTGGCTTACCCGACCATCGATCATCGGGCGAGGCGATCCGCACCCAACGCTGCGGCCCAGCGCCGCACTCTCTAGGCAAGACGGCGTAAGAGCTGCCGGATGGGTGGTGCCACTGTCTAGGTCTTGGGGGGTTTTTTTGTTGACAATCGCTTTATCGGCTAGTATCGTGCTACCTAAGCGAGGGGAGGACGCCCCCTTCTACGTACCGTGACACCCTGCTCGGGAGATACAGCTAATGATCGCAAAGACTCTGGTCCATCAACTCTCGATGGTCGTTGGAATTGCTCTCGTATTGAGTTCGGTCGCCTCGAACGCCTTGGCCGTTCCAGTCGTACCGGAAATCTCAGGTGACACACTTACCAGCGGCATTGCTCTGCTCTCAGGTGGTGTCCTCTTGCTGACCCGCTACTTCTCGCGCGGGTAAGACAGATATTGAACGGCTGAGCTTGTGCTCATGCGCCAAATCTGGTTATCGAGTTCGCGACCGGTGCTGCGCGCGTAGCGTTCGCGGGTCGTGGTTTGCCGGCATGTTTGCTGAGTTGACCGTACGGAAGGTGCGCGCTGGGGTGAAGGGAACTGCCGTTGCATGACACGGTCTCGGTGCCGCAGAGGGCCAGTTTTGCTGGACGAGACTGGCTGGTTGCATCAATCGCCGGCAAATCGGAACGTGAATCTCGGCTTGTGAGGAGTGCCGCTGGCGTTTGGACGAATTAGTGCCCTCGGAAGTATCCAAATCTGCCGGGTCCGAGGCCGCGCAAAGACTCAGCTTTGTGTGGTGGGGAGTCCTAGCTGGCTTGCTAGGTACAGAAGCTCTGCTCCTCACGTATTGTTTTGACACGCCTTCCGTCGCGCACGAAACCGCCTGGGTGGCGTGGACTTTCTTTGCTGCGCCTAAGGTTTTTCAGATCGGGCTGCTCGGCACGTTAGCGTCGATCCTGCTGGGAAGCAGAGAGCTCTGGGCAGTAATAAGTCGCGACGCGCTCTTTGGCTTGGATGAGAAGCGCTCGCCCCGAGCATTCTCCCGCTGGGGTGTGTTCCTGCCCTTGCACTTCGTGGCCCTGGCGCTGTTTGCCGGGTTCTCCGTCGTGCTGTTCGAGGGAGATCTCGAGCGCCGCTTGTCTTACCCTGGCATTTGGGTTGGTGCGTGGGTTTTGGCTGGGTTGACTACAGCCGTTTTTTGGGGGTTGGCGTGCCTGTCTTTACCGACCTGGCTGGGATTGGTGAGTAATTGCTGGAGGCAATTGTTATTGGGCTTCGTAATCGGCGCCATCGGCTGGTCCGTCGGCCGCGTGGCCACGCTCAATTGGGAACTGCTCAGCCAATCCACGTTCTACCTTGTCGACGCTCTGCTTCGATTGTTCTTTGACAATCCCGTCTGCGATCCCACCCGCCTCGAGATCGGCACGCGAGAATTCCAAGTTCGCATTGGCGTTACTTGCAGTGGGATTCAAGGATTGGGGCTGATGGCGGTTTTTCTAACCGTTTATCTCTGGCTGTTTCGGAGGCGCCTGCGCTTCCCGGCGGCTCTGTTATTGGTGCCGCTGGGAATGATGGGCATGTTGCTGTTGAACTCCGTGCGCATTGCACTCTTGATCGCTATTGGACATTGGGGCTGGCCCGAGGTCGCCGTAGGAGGTTTCCACTCCCAAGCAGGGGTGCTCACGTTTGTCGCCTTGGCTCTGGCGATTACGGCCGTGGCCGAGTGGTGCCCGTGGCTCAACGCGACACCAGCAGCGCGAACGTCCCGTGAGCCCGACGTTGCAATTGCCTATGTCAGTCCGTTTTTGGCGCTCCTCGCCGCCTCCATGGTCGGCGCGGCCTTTTCCAGCGGTTTCGACTGGCTGTACCCCTTGCGGATTGTGATCGTTGCCGCGGTCGTTTGGTGTTGCCGTAAGTCGTATCGCGAGCTCTCCGGGCGATGCTCGTGGACTGCGCCGGCACTGGGCGCGGCGACATTTGTCATTTGGGTTTTCCTAGCTCGTTCCGATTCGGTTTCCGACGACGGTTGGCCCGTGGCGCTTTCTGCTGCGCCAGCGGGATGGGCGTCCGCCTGGCTTGCCTTTAGAGTGACAGGTCACGTGATCACGGTGCCTCTGGCAGAGGAGTTGGCCTTCCGTGGATTTCTGATCCGGCAACTCACTCGGCGCGATTTCCTCGCGGTCGCTCCGGATCGATTCTCGTGGCCGGCATTCGTAGCGTCCTCTGCACTGTTTGGTGCATTACACGGCCAATCGTGGCTCGCCGGCACCTTGGCCGGCATGCTGTTCGCCTTGGCACAACGGCATCGCGGCCAGATCATCGACGCGGTTGTTGCTCACGCGACGGCGAATGGCCTGCTCGCAGGATACGTCCTTGTAACCGGACATTGGTCGCTTTGGTCATGACGTTCCGTGCGGTTGCAGGCTCGACACCCACCCAATGCGCCGACCGGTTCTGGCGGGGGGCGGCGGGCTACTTGCCAAACGGCGAGGCTGGCCGCAGGGTCAGGTCGGGCCACTTACGTTCGTCCTGGCTCGTCCTCCAGAAACCGCCTCTTTCGTCCAAAGTCGCCACGGCACGGCTATTTTCACGCTCGACGTATACCGTATTGCCCATCACGCCGATCATGGCGAACGTGCCCAGGGTGAGCGACTGATTTGTCGTGGGGTTTTCCAGACCCAACAGCGAGGACGTCTCTGTCCACAGGCAGGGAAAGCGCCCCCCGGTCCTGACATTAATCCACAGGCCGTCATAAAAGCGGGCGACTTCCTCGCCGTGCGACCCAAGTCGCAAACTCGGCCCCACCGAGCGAAAAGTCGTTGCCGGACCGAAGGCGCACTGGAGCCCACCGACCTGGTTCTTGCCCCATACAATTAAAAAACGCTCGCGAGCCGAACTGTTCTCCTCGGTTGTGGCGTCGTGCACAAACTTCTCCGTCGACAATTTTGGTCGCCGTCTTGCCCTCTATCTCATCTAATTGCGAAACGGACTGGAAACCCGACGCGCAAAAATCACGATTCATGCCATTTTTGAGAGAAGGGTCTAGTTTTCCAGCAAGGCGGGAATGTCGCCGCCTTTGCGCAGCGGGCGGACGGCGACGGTGCGCGTGAAAAAAGCCGCTAGAGCCGGTGCTAACGGACCCTAGCGGCGACACCCACCGTGACGCGGGGAGGCACACAGTGCGTCATGGCTTCCGATGTTACTTCGCTGCCGACGATTGCGGCCTGACAGCCGGTCACCTGACGAACCCCTGCGCGGACGATTGCCTTGTCGCGTGCCTTTGGCGCCCGTGCTGGTGCCAAAGGCGTTCGAGGATTTCGTCGGCGAATCGGTCAGCACGACCGTCAAGGGCCCGAAGAACAAAGTGCCGGAGTGCGTTATGCCGGTGAACGTTAAGACGTCAAACCGTCGCTCGACTCGCGACCGGGCTGCAGAAACGCAAGGAGCCTGGACTTCAGCCCGCGCGGAAACACTTGCGCCACAGGCCTATACCGACCCCGATGGCGATAAGAATTGACCAGCCGATAATCGCACTTGGTTCAGGGGTGAGAGTTACAACTGCGAGGAGCATGGCGGATTTCCGTTGTCGGCAGGTCGTTTGAATGAGTCGTTCTACAAATTATTGCCATTTCGGAGGTGTGTCCTGACACCTTTACCGTGGATGCGACCGCTTTACGATCGTGGGGTGGCGCATAAAAACGCCACTAGAGCCGAGACAATGGGCTCTCGCCCCTGTACCCACACCGTAAAGGGCGGCCTGGCGTTGCTGGCGAGGAGGGTTCGGGCCGCGCAAAGAACGTGAAGTAAGATCGACCGCTCCGGATTAATTCCGCTCACTTGGCATTTGACGTCAGCCAGGGCGCCGGCAGGCCATATTTGCGAAAAACGGCCGTCGCATTCGCCTGCAGAGAGGCGAGGGCATTAAGCTCCCACGAGGCGAAGTCTCGCGCCTCGCCGAGACGGATCAAGGCATAGCAGAATCGCATCGTGTCCAGCGCTCGCGTCAGGTCCGCATCCCGATCCTCAACAAGATACCTTCCGACTCGGTTTGCCATGCCATTCGCCTCCTTGTTAGCCGGCGAAAGCAAAGGGCGTGCCGAGAAATTACTTTCGGACGGAAACCACGCCACCCGCTCCGCAAAATCTCGCGGTTCACGGTGGAAGAGTAATAGCCACCGCCTCGCGACAAGAAGTTCAGCGCAGGGCGGCGTTGATCACGAAAAATCGAAGCGGAGAGGACAGGATTCGAACCTGCGGACCAGTTACCCGGTCACGGGTTTAGCAAACCCGCGCTTTCGACCACTCAGCCACCTCTCCGAATGTGGCGCCCATAAGCCGTCCGGGACGGGCTTTGCCGGCGCAGCCGCGATTTTAGGCAATTCGGCCGGTATCGCAAGCCGGCTACCGACCGTCCGGGCCCCATCCTTTTGGCGAGAAACCGCAGGCGTCGCAAGCAAAGCCCCGAAACATATGATCTGCCGACGACCAGCCACCCATGGAGCCTCGAAGTCCAACCTCGAAGCTATGGTTGAGTGGGATTATAGTAGGCCGCGGATCGGTCGGCGGGCACCGTTCCCGCATTTCCGCAATCGCCCCCTATCGTCGACCAGCGGCCAACTGCCGCGCGATACCACCAACGAGTGCTTTTCGGCAGGTGCCTGATGCTAACACGACGGCTTGATACGCGATTGATACTGGGCCAATCCTTCTTAATGGCACTGGTCGTTTGCTCGGCGGGATTGGCTTCCCTGCCTTTCCCGCTCCTCAGCCGTAGCAATGTTTCGGCCGCGGAGCTTGTCCGCACCCCAAACCAACGCACGGCAACCCTCACGGCCTGGCCCGGCGAGATGAACATCGACGCCGCGGCCGAGACCATCACCGCCAACGAGCTGAAGCAATACGTGAGCGCCTTGGCCGACGACACCTTCGAAGGGCGCGCGACCGGCAGCCGCGGCGGCCGGGCGGCAGCCGGATACTTGCAAGGGAAGCTCAAGGCGTTCGGTCTCGCTCCCGCCGGCGAGCGCGGCACCTACTTTCAGACATTCGATTCCAATTCTCGCAATATCCTGGCCAAGGTCGCAGGGAGCGACCCGGCGCTCGCGAAAGAAGTCGTACTGGTTAGCGCCCACTATGATCACGTCGGCTACGGCAATGCCCGCAACAGCTATGGGCCGACCGGCTACATCCACAACGGCGCCGATGACAATGCCAGCGGCTCGGCGACGTTATTGGAAGTGGCCGAGGCCTGCGCCAAGCTCGATCCCAAGCCCAAGCGCACGATCGTCTTTGCGCTCTGGGACGCGGAAGAGACGGGTCTGAACGGCTCGAAATTCTGGCTCTCACGGCCAACGGTACCGCTGGCCGACGTCAAGCTGATGATCAACATGGATATGGTGGGCCGGCTGCGCAGCAACAATCTCACCGTCTACGGTACACGAACGGCACGCGGGTTGCGCAAGCTAACCAGCATGCCCAACCGGGACGAGACGCTGGCCATCGACTTCTCTTGGGAGATCAAGAACGACAGCGACCACCATCCGTTTTACATGCGGGGCATTCCGATCCTCATGTTGCACACCGGCCTGCACGGCGACTACCACCGCCCCAGCGATGACGTCGAGAAACTGAACATCGATGGCATGCACCGGATCGCGCGGCTGTTGTACGGCATCGTGACGTCGGCTGCCGATCAGGCGCAGCTGCCTTCATTTCGCCAGGCGGTCCGTAGCGAATCGAGCTACGGAAAGTCATCGAGCGAGCGTATCGAACCGCCGCCGCCCGGCCGGCTGGGTTTGCAATGGGATCGCCACGATGCGTCGGCGCCGGGGTTGAAAGTCGTGGGCGTGACCCCGGGCGCGCCCGCCGCGCAAGCGGGGCTCAAGGTGGGCGATCGCCTGCTCGCGTTCAACGGCGTGGAACTTGCGCCGGGTACGGATCTGGCCGGGCTGGTCGTGGCGGCGCAGAATCCGGTGAAAATCGCGGCGACCCGAGCGGGCGCCGAGCAACCGCTGGAGCTGACCGTGCAACTACGCGGCAACCCGTCGAAACTGGGCATTCAGTGGCGCGAGGATGATGCCGAGGCAGGTTCGGTGAAAGTCGTGGCGGTCGTTCCCAGCTCGCCCGCGGCGAAAGCGGGCATCAGACCACTGGACCGTATCTACGCCGTCAACGATCAGGAATTCGCCAGCGGCAGCGCCATGCGGCAATTACTCGACGGTGTCACGGCGCCCTATCAATTGTTGGTGGAGCGCGGCGGACGCGTTCACCAGGCAACGATTGAACCAGTACAGCCGGTCGTGGCACGGTAGCAGTCGTGCGACGCGATTCCGGCTCGGCCTGGTCAGGAGAGCGCGGAGGGCATCACGAAGGGAGCGCGACGTCGAAGCCGTGTTGCTTGCGGTGAACCGGGCCGTCGAACGCCTTGGATGACTTGAAGAGCTCGTAGCGGCCGTCGCCGGCGAGCTTGATTGTCCGCTGCTCGATCGCCTCGCGCTCGGCAACGGAAAGCGGCTGGAACTCGCGGACGATCTTCAGGTTCTGGTCCAGTACGGCCTCGGAATCGATGCCGCTGACCAGCGTCGTGATGGGAAGCGATAGCACGTAACGCAGCGCGTCGCCGACCGGCACGCCCGCTTTCGTGACGATGCTCCCGTTTCCGCCCAGGCTTTTCATGCCGAGCGACGCGATACCGCGCTCGTTCAACACAGGCAATACCTGCTTTTGGAAGCTGCGGTAATGAACGTCCATCACGTTCAGCGGCATTTGCACGGCGCTCCACTCGTACGGCTTGGCCAGCATCTTCAGATGGATTGACGGATCCTTATGGCCCGTGAAACCCAGATAGCGGACCTTGCCTTCCTTGACGGCCTTTAAACCAGCCTGAATGGCGCCGTCGTCGGCAAAAACCCAGTCGGGGTCATTGTCGTAGACGATCTCGTGAAACTGCCAAAGGTCGATGTGGTCGGTCTGCAAGCGACGCAAGCTGTCTTCGAGGTTCGACTGCGCCTCCTTGGCGGTGCGGCCGCAGACCTTGGTCATCAAGAACGTCTTCTTGCGGATGTTTCCCTGGGCCAGCGCCTTGCCCATCCGCTCCTCCGCGCCGCCATCGTGATAGTCCCAGGCATTGTCGAGGAACGTGATTCCTTCGTCGACGGCGCGCTGGATCAGTCTCAGGCTCTGCTTCTCATCCATCTTCTTCAAGTTCGTGCAGGCGTGGCCGCCGAGGCAAATAGCGCTGACCATCTCGCCGGTGCGCCCGAAGGGCCGCAACGGAATGCCACCACTGTTCCTTTGCTGATTTTGCTGACTGGCGTGCAGTGAATCGGCCAAGGCGGCGGCTGCGACACTGGCGGCGCCCACTTGCAGGAATTCGCGGCGACCTGGTTCTGTCATCGTGTTCACCATCGAGTAAAACGTTTGTCGATCTACATACAAGTAACCGATCCGATCGGTAGGTTCAATTCGAGGGCCAGCGAGCTGGCGCACGATGCCTTCACTCAACGAGCCTCGTCAGCATGGTTTTGGTGATCGACTGCCGGACCTTGGGCATTTCTTCCCAAGGGTCACGTTTGAGCTTCGCCAGTCGCGCTCGCGCGTTTTCGATCGTGAATTGATCCGAGCGCAGCTGCGGCGAAAGCTCGTCCCAAGCGATAGGCATGCTCACCGGTGCGCCTGGTCGGGCGCGCGTCGAATATGCGGCCACCGCCGTGGCCCCCCGGCCATTGCGCAAGTAATCGATGAAGACCTTGCCGCGGCGCGCCGATTTGCTCATCGTGGCGATGAAGCGATCGGGCGCCGCGCGAACGATGAAATCGGCGACTGCCTTCGAAAAAGCCTTAGCATCATCCCAGTCGGTGCGCGCCGCGATCGGCACGACGATGTGCAGCCCCTTTCCGCCGGTGGTTTTCAGAAACGTTTGCAACCCCAGCTCCTCCAGCACCAGCCGCACGGCGCGTGCGGCGTCGATCACGTCGGGCCACTCGACCTTGGGATCCGGATCCAGGTCGAATATCAGGCGGTCGGGGCGTTCGAGCTTCTTTGCGGTCGAGCCCCAGATGTGCGTCTCCAGCACATTCAGCTGCACTAGCTCAATCAGTCCGGCGGTGTCTTTGATGACCAAGTTGTATTCGGGCCGCGATGACTCCGACACGTCGACTTGCGGCAAGTGCTTCGGCGCGCCGGTCCCAGGATGCTTCTGAAAGAAACAAGGCTTTTCGCAACCGGCCGGGCAACGCAACAGCGCCAGCGGTCGGCCAAAGACGTGCGGCAACATCCAATCGGCAATCTGCTCGTAGTAATCGGCCAGATCGCGCTTCGTGTAGCTTTGCTCGGGATAGAAGACTTTGTCGGGATGCGAAAGCTTGACGCCGGCGACAACGTCGCCCGTGGTCGTGGCGTCCTCCGATTTTCGCAAACGCGAGTTGGACCTTCTCGGGATTTGCGCCCGAGCGGTCGTTGCTGTGGGCCGTTGGACCGACGTATTGCGCCTCTCGACGGCCGACTTCTTGGTGCTGCGCTTCTCGCCGCCAGGACCCCACACGCGATCGGCATCGCTGGCGATTTCCTCCAGCGTTCGATTCGTTTTCACACTGAGGGGTTCCCGATCGGTGATCGGGGTTTTTCCGCCGGCGAATTTGTCGCGCTCCTTGAACAAGAACCACGTTCGCTCATCGGCTCCGGACGGGCGGCCGCCGCGCCGCACCAGCATCCAGGCCCCCTGCAGCTTTTCGCCGTGCAAGATGAACTTCAGCCGCCCTTCGCGATACGCTTTGCGGGCGTCGTCCTCCACCGGCTCCCATGTGCCGCGGTCCCAAAGCATGACGGTGCCGCCGCCGTATTCGCCCTCGGGGATGATCCCCTCGAAATTGCCGTATTCGAGCGGATGATCTTCGACGTGCATGGCCAGGCGCTTTACCGCCGGGTCCGTATCCGGACCCTTGGGCACGGCCCAGCTCTTCAGAACGCCATCGAGTTCCAACCGAAAGTCGTAGTGCAGATGCGAAGCGTCGTGCTTCTGCACGACAAAGATCGGCGCCTTGTGCTTGGCGCCCCGCCCACCGCGCGGTTCGGCGGTTCGCGAAAAATCTCGCTTGCGGCGGTACTCGCGAAGACCCATGCGTCTTGTCGTGGTTAGAGAGCTTCATCTGCCACGCGACGATTCTCTTGAAATGTACTGCGCGGCCTGTCCCATGGAAACGAGCTCCCGCTCGGCTGCTGATCGACGCGGATGGAATGCGATCAGGCGCTAACGCTGCTGCCGGTAGCGCCGCCGGGAACTATTTCTTTTTCGCCACCTTCTTTTTCGGCACCTTGACGCCTTGCCCGCGTGCTTCGGAAAGACCGATGGCGATGGCTTGCTTGCGGCTCGTCACTTTTTTCCCGGATTTTCCACTTTTTAACGTGCCCTCTTTCATCTCGTGCACCGCGCGCTCCACGGAAGCGCCCGCTTTCTTGCCGTATTTGGCCATGACTTTTCTCCGGGGGAGTGTAAAGGCATTACGAGCGGCAAGACGCCGCGCCGGTGGACAGAGGGCAAATCGTGCGCCACCCGACGCAATTTGCAGATCGATTCTTCGCACGCTGTGGCCATTGGCGCCTACCACGGTATCGGCCATCCAGCCGCTCAGGGCCGACTGCGGCCTCGCTCGCGGAGCGCGCCCAACTGCTTGACCATTTCGCGCACCTTTTCGGGCATTTGCGGTGCCAGATTGTGCGCTTCGGCCGGATCGTCGGCGAGATTCACGAGCATTGGCTCACGATCCGCCTTGCCGCCATACCCGGCTTGAGCAGACTGCAGCAGCTTCCAGGTGCCATCGCGCAGGGCCAGCACGCCCGGATATCCGCCCGAATGATGCACCAGCCGTTCGCGGACTGGTTCTGGTTTTCCCAACAGCGCCGGCAGCGCATTGATACTGTCTTCAGCCTCGTCATCCGCGAGCGTCCGGCCAAGCAGTGCCGCGAACGTGGCGAACAAATCGACGTGGCAGATCAATTGGTCGGAAATACCCGGCGGAACACGCCCGGGCCAGCGCGCGATGAAGGGTACGCGGTGCCCACCCTCGAACAGGCTTCCTTTGAATCCGCGCAACGC
>DASZWQ010000162.1 GCA_035546535.1 Pirellulales bacterium
ACTTCCCCGCAACCACCGCCGGCGTCGACCTCCGTGTCATTGCAAGCCCTCCCTCGGTTGAGATGGCTTCAACAAATAACACACCCACCCATGGCGCAAAAAGCGTGCCGAACAGTATTGCGGGAGAGGGCAGGGTGAGGGGCAAAACTTCCAGAGGACGATCGGGTTCAACTAATAAAGCGCGCAACTCAGTACGGCAATCGCGCGAACGCCACAAATCTCTACGCCAGCACATCACGGATTGGCTCACCTTCGGCGATGGCGATGGGCCGTCCCATCTCGGCGAGGTTATGCTGCCGCGGATCAACGCCGAGCGCCGCGCACAGCGTGGTCAGCACGTCGCCGACGGCTACCTTTCCCTCGTTGACCGTCATGCCGTCGTCGCTGGTGCTGCCATAGGCCTGACCGCCACGGATACCGCCGCCGGCGAGGACGCAGCTCCAGGCATTCGGAAAATGATCGCGGCCGCCGGCCGCGTTGATCGTGGGCGTACGACCAAACTCTCCCATCCAAAGGATGGTGGTCGAGTCCAACAGCCCGCGGTCGGCCAGATCTTCCATAAGCGAGCTCCATCCCGCGTCGAGTTGGGAGCACAGCTCCTTGACCGTGGCGAAATTGTTTTGATGCGTGTCCCAATTGCCGGCTGCCCCCGTGAAATCGCCCAGATTCACCTCGACCGTCGCCACGCCTTGCTCGATCAATCGCCTGGCGAGCAGGCAACCCTGCCCAAACACGCCTGGCCCATAACGATCGCGCGCCGCGCGCGGCTCGCTGGCCAAATCGAATGCCGCGGCGGCGGGACTATTCATCATTCGCAGCGCGCGCCGATAGACCGTCTCATGCCCAACGCTGGCCCCGGCGCGATGCGCCGCCAGAAAACCGCTCTCGAATTCTTGCCACAATTGCACGCGCTCGCCGAGGCGCGCGTTCACCGACGCATCACCGGCGGCAAGGTTTTCGAATCGCAAGTCGACGCAGCCCCCTTCACCCGATTGCGCGTCATTGCCGGCTGTCGCGCCTGCCGGCAGCGCGCTGCGCCGCGCCTCGACCAGCACCGGCGCATAGCGCGGACCGAGAAAGCCCGCGCCGAACGCAGCCTGATTGAATTGCTGATACGGCGCGATGCTGATGTATTGCGGCAGTTCGGCCTCGTCACTGCCAAGTTCCTTGCCTAGCGATGCGCCGATCGCCGGATAGCGCACCGGGCCACCCGGCACGTGCCCCGTCCGCATTAAATAAGTGCCGCGGCCATGATCGCCTTCCTTCGTGCTCAGCCCACGCAAGATGGCCAGGTGCTTCGCATGCGTGGCGAGTCGCGGCAAGTGCTCGCTGACGCGCAGGCCGGGAACGGCAGTGTCGATCGCTTTGAATTCGCCGCCGTTGGCATGGTCTGGTTTCGGATCGAACGTGTCGAGCTGGCTGGGGCCGCCGCTCATCCACAGGACAATGCAATGCCGCCGGCGCTTTTCGCCGACGGCCAGTGCGCGGGCAAGCTGTGGCAGCCACCCGCTGGCGCTGTAGCCGAGCGCGGCCATACCCGCGGCGCGCAAGAATTGTCGCCGATGTGGCAGGGCCGAAAGACCATCAGCAGGTTTGCCTCGCATCAGGCACCTCGTTTCCGCGGTGGCATGTCCTGTGGTTGAGTGATTCGATCAATGATTCACGCCGAACTCGGCGCTATTCAACAGGGCCCACAAAATGTCTCCCAGCGCCGCCGAACGCTCGATCGGTTCCTGGTCGGCGCGAGATAACCTTGCGAGCGACTGCGATGTTTCCCGCTCGTTGGGCGGTCGCGCGAGCGTGGCCAGAAACAAGATTTCCACGCGTTCCCGGTCTGTTAGAACCGGCACTTCGAGTGCGGCCAACAGGCCGCTTTGCGGGTTCGTCGTGGCAGCCGACGTCTCTGGTCCATTCAGCAATAACAGCACTTGTGCGACGCCCGCGTCATAATCGAGCCGCGACGCGCTCGGCACTTGCATCTTGTCGACGAATTCCTGCCGGACCAGATCGAAATCGCCCAACTCGCTCCGCATGGATTTCTCCCCGGCTCCCGTTGCCGCCATCGAAGCACGTTTGAGAGAGTCGTAAAACTGCTCGGGCGTCAGCGTCTTGATCGGCATGCGGGCAAAGCTCTCGACCGGCGGGTCGGCATCCCCCGTAACGCACGCGGCCTGATAAGCCTGCGTGTTGGCGAGCGTTCGTAGCAGGTTCCTCAAGTCGAAACCGGTGGCAACGAAGTACTCGGCCAACTCCTGGAAAACCCGCGGATGGCTGGCAGGGTTGCGCTCGCTGAGATCATCGACCGGCTCGACCAGGCCGCGCCCGAACAAGTGAGCCCACGCCCGATTGACAGCCGCCGAAGCGACGAAGGAGTTATCTCGCGACACCATCCAGATGCCCAATTGCTCGCGACGCGTACCGGTGTCCGCTGCGGTGGGCCCTTCGCCGCGCGGATAACGCGGCGCGACGACCGTGTCCGAACCAGGCAGCATCACCTCGCCTAGTTCCCGGTCCACCAGGCGCGCCCCGCGCCCCAATTGCATCTCGCCGCCGCGCCCAATGCGGGCGAAGAAGGCCGCATAGCCCCAGAAATCGCGCTGCGTCCAGCGATCGAACGGATGATCGTGGCATTGCGCGCACTCCAGTTGTATGCCCAAAAAGATTCGCGCGGTATTGGCTGCCAGCTCCTCCGGTTTGAGATCATAGGCCGTGTAGAACAGCCCCGGTCCCTCCTGCGATGCGCCGGTGGCGACCAGCAAATCGGCCACGAGCTGATCGTAGCGCAGGTTTTTGGCGAATTGTCCGCGTAGCCAGTTCTGTAAGCCGGCCTGGCCCGCGACGCCATCGACGCCGCCCCCACGCGGCACCATCATGTGGCGCCAGGTCGTGGCCAGATGATCGGCGTGCAACGTCGAGGCAGTCAGCCGGTCGATCAGCCGGGCGCGTTTCTGTGGATCGCGACTGGCCAGAAAGGCGCGCACCTCACCCACGGTCGGCACGACACCGATCAGATCGAGCGATGCCCGGCGGATGAACGTCGCGTCGTCAGCCGGCACCGCGGGTGCGAGGCCTGCCGCCTTCCAATCAGCGGTCAAAAGCGCATCGATCCGCGCCGCCATCAGCCGGTTGTCGCCCGGCGATGACTCTCTCGAAGTGGGCGTCTCAGCGGCAACAGCCTGGCCGGGAGAACCATCGTCCGCCAGAACGACCACTGAGCCACCGCACCAGGCAGCCACGAAAATCGCAGCGCATGCCAGCCACAACAGATGCCGAAACATCCTGTGCGACATACCTCTCCCCCGTGCAGCCCTGGCCACGTTGTACGGCTAGTACGTGCGCGAATCCACTTGCTGACATTGTAACGCCATCGGACGCACAATGCCTCTCCCCGACGAGATCTGCGTCGACTATTAGCTATTAAATGACTTCCAGCGCCAGCACCGTGACGTCGTCATGCGTGAGGGGGCCGCCCGTGTGCCTTCGCAGGGCGTCGACAATCGCGGTGCGCAGCTCAGCCAGGGGCGCCCCAGCATTTTGCTCGACAACCGACAATAGCCGTGCGTGGCCGAATAACGATTGATCCGGCCCGGGCGCTTCCAGTACGCCGTCGGTGTACAGCAAAACGCGGTCGCCGCTGGCCAGCGGCATCGCATGCTGGGCATAGCGCGTCTCATCGCTGACGCCGATGGGCAAGTTCACCAGGCCCGCCTCCTCCGGAACAATGGCAGGCTGCCAGCGCCCTTTGCTGCGAAGGTAGACCAGCGCGGGAGGATGGCCGGCGTACGATACATAGAGCTGCGAATTACGGCGATAGAATTGCGCGACGGCCAACGTGCTAACCGCCGCGAAACCGTAATGCTCGGCCAGATCGTTCAATTCCGACAGCACGCGGTCGCCGCGCACCGAATTCATTCGCGCCGCGAGCGCGTCATACAGCCAGCGACCAACCTGGCTCACCATCTGGCCGTGGCCGGTCACATCGGCCAGCGCCACACGGGTGAGTGAATCGGCGCCGCAGACGCTGAAGTAATAGACGTCTCCTCCTTCGCCCCCTTCGCACGAGTTGCTGAAGAGGCTGGCGCGGACGCCGCTGGTGACCGCTTCGAGTTCGGCATTGCGAATTCCACCCCACACTTCGGCGCAGCGAATCCGGTGCACAGCCGACCGCGACGCGGCCGCCGCCGTTTGCTGCGGGGACTCTGCCGTCTGGGCCGTTGTGTCGGGCAATTCTGCGGCCGGCGCGCGCGACCATCGGCGTCGCGGCCAGTAGACGACCTGCCGGAAACGCCAAACGCAAGCGCGATACCAGCGGCGCAGCGCGTACCACAGTGAACGCCCCATGCCACCCTCGAAGCGCGTGCTAATTCGCGGCCGGGAGGTGATAGCCTTCGCGATTCACGTGTACGCGATATAGGCTTTTGCCTGCCGTGATATACAACGTCTTCGCGTCCCGGCCGCGACCAAAACCGACGTTCGTGGGAACCTCGGTCTTGATGTAACCGAGTTCTTTGCCCTCGGGCGAGTAAACATATATGCCCGGCCGGTTCTCCGCCCGCACGGCCACCCACAGGTTGCCATCTTTGTCGCAGACCAGTCCATCGGGCCCGTCGAAGGTGCCGTAGTCGACGAGCGTCTTGCGAAACTTGGCGGTCCCATCCGGCGCGAGGTCATAAGCCAGGAGCGCCATCAACCCTTTGCGCAAGGGCGCCGCCACCTTGTCGGCCTGGCCGGTCGACGAGCCCAGCCGATCGATGCTGGTCGCTCCATTTTCGTTGCTGACGACGTACAGCGTCTTCTGGTCGGGCGAGACGGCGACGCCGTTGGCCTTGCCGGCGTCGGTAATGATACGGTGAATCGAACCATCAGGATCGATGCGATACACGCCCACGAGCGGCTGATCGATCCCTTCGTATCCCATATACCGCGGGTCGCTGAAGTAGATGCGTCCCTTCTTGTCGATCGTAATGTCATTCGGCGAATTGAAAGGGCGCCCTTCGTAGAGCCCGGCAATGATATAACTCTTGCCGGTTTTCATGTCGGTGCGCGTGACGCGTCGGCCGCCGAAGTCGGCTCCCTCGGCCACGATCATGTCGCCGTGCGCGTCGAACTTGATGCCGTTCGACATGCCGCTGGGCGAGCGAAAGATCGTCGTCTTGCCCGTCGTGGGATCGTAATGCCAGATGTGTCCGGCTTCGATGACGCCCTTGGGATCGCGCGAGACGTGCGAAAACGTGATGTCGCTGAAATAGATCTGGCCATCCGGCGCAACGGCGACTCCCTCGGTCAGCACGCTCCCTTCAAACAGTTTTTCGACTTTGGCGTCGGGAGCGACGGGCGGCTCGTCGGCGCGGACGGTCGCCTGTGTGCTTGCGGCAATTCCGATCGCGCTCAAGACGAGAAGCCGGCCAATCGACAATGCGCTCTGAAACATCGTTCTCTCCTGGGCTGTGCGTTGCGTGTGGGATGCGGAGCAGATGTGGCTGCGTGTTGCAAAAAATGACGGCTGGCGGCAGAAATAACCCCTTCGAACCGAGATCATGCTATCCATCCGGCCGCCAAAACGTTGCGGTTAGCTCGCCGGGCTTTTAGATTAGTAATGGTCTATTTGGCCCCCCGTGCGCCGTCAAGTGACGGACCCGCCTGACGATACGGCGCTGCCCCTTTTGCAACCCACCCCCTGGCAGCGAGGAGAGAATCCCCGATGCGTCGTCCCGAGCCGCTTGTGAACGTGCTCATTGCGCTGGGCATTTCGGCCAGCGCGGCGCGAGCCGGCGATGCGGGCTTGGAGCATTTCGAAACCAAGGTGCGGCCGGTGCTGGTGGCCCACTGCTACGAATGCCACTCGGCCCAGGCCAAGAAACTGGGTGGCAACTTGCTGCTGGATAGCCGCGACGGCCTGCGCAAAGGGGGTGACTCGGGCGAAACCATCGTGCCGGGCAAGCCCAACGAAAGCCTGCTGATCGCTGCCGTTCGCTACAGCCCCGACGCGGTGCACATGCCTCCCAAGGGGAAGCTGCCGGCGGGCGTGATCGCGGACTTCGAAACCTGGATAAAGATGGGCGCGCCCGACCCGCGCGACGAGGCTCCTCCGCCGGCTGCCGGCGAATCGTGGGACGACACGATGCGCGCGCGGCGCGACTGGTGGAGCATACGGCCGGTTGTAAAGCCGCCGATTCCGGATGTGCGCGACGCGGCCTGGCCGGCAGGCCCTGTCGATCGATTCATTCTGGCGGCTCTCGAAGAGCGTGGCCTGCCGCCGGCGCCACCGGCTGAAGCCCGCACGCTCGCCCGGCGATTGTCGCTGGTGCTCATTGGTCTGCCGCCAACTGCAGAACAAATGGCCGAGTTTCTGCGCGATTGGGAGGAATCGTCAGCCACGACAGGATCCACCAGGCCGGCGATTGAGCGGCTTGCCGATCGCCTGCTGGCTTCGCCGCACTACGGCGAACGTTTTGCCCGGCACTGGATGGACGTGGTGCGTTTTTCCGAAACGCACGGCAACGAGTGGAACTACGAAGTTCATCATGCCTGGCGTTATCGCGACTATTTGATCCGCGCTCTCAACGATGACGTGCCGTACGATCAACTGGTGCGCGAGCACATCGCCGGCGACCTGTTGCCGCATCCGCGCATCAACGGAAACGAACAATTCAATGAGTCGGTGATCGGCACGGCCTTCTACCGCTTCGGCGAGGCGAATCATGACGATTGCATCAGCCTGCCGCAGATCGGCTACGACCTGGCCGACAACCAGATCGACACGCTCACCAAGGCCTTCCAGGCCACCACGGTCGCGTGCGCCCGCTGCCACAATCACAAGCTGGACGCCATCTCGACCGAGGACTATTACGCGTTGCTCGGAGTATTGCGCAGCAGCCGGCAAGTGAGCCACACCATCGATTTGCCCGAGGTCAACGCCAGCCCCATCGCGCGGCTGCGCGAGATCAAAGCGGCCATGCGCCACGAGCTGGCCGAGGCTTGGGCGCGTGATGCCGGTGACATGGCACGCTACATGCAAGCCGCGCAGACGAAGCGTTTGAATCGTCCTGTTGATCCTGATGCGGCGTCGCTTGATGTTGCGCGCCTGGAGAAATGGCTGGCCGTGCTGGCCGTGGAAAAGGCGCCGCGAGAAGATCCGTTTGAACCGTGGCGCCTGGTGGTCAATGCAAGCACAAGTCAGGACTCGGCGCCGGCCGGCAGCGGCGCTGCTGCGGCCTCCACTTTGCCGCCGACTCCCAAATCGTGGAGCGAATTGGCCGCATGGTACGCAAAAGAAGATGCGGAACGCACCGCGAATCAATCGCAGTTCGCCACCTATGCCGACTTTCGAGCAGGCGCCAGCGATCGAGGAAACGCTGACCAGTGGCAGATTGGCGGGCAGGGTTTGCGTGAGCCTGCAAGCAAGAGCGGTGATTTCGCGGTCGCGACCGAGGGTGACGCCATCGTGCGCGCCGTTTTGCCGGCCGGCCTGTTCACCCACGCTCTTTCCGACAAGCTCAACGGCACTTTGCGTTCGCCCGTGCTGACCGGGCAGCGGAAGAATCTAAGCTTTCAGGTCGCCGGTCAGCGCAGCAGTGCCTTGCGCCTGGTCTCGAACAATTGCCAGCTCAACTACAAGAACTACAAGGCGCTCACGAGCCCTGACCTTGCTTGGATCACCTTCTCGCCGCCTGAGAATTGCGATCAGCTGCGCACGTATGCCGAGCTGATGACGATGTTCGACAATCCGAAATTTCCCGACCAGCTCAGCGCGCTGGGTGGCGACAAGGAGAATTACAAGCTGCCGTGGGAGAAGGCGGCCGAGAATCCGCGCTCGTATTTCGGTATCACGCGCGTCGTGATGCACGACGGCGCCGAGCCGCCGAAGCCCGAGCTTTCGCATATGCGGGCCCTGTTCGCGCACGCCGACGGCAAGGATGCGGACGTGACGGTCGACGAGGTTCCGGCACGCTACGCGGCGGTCATCAATGCAGCCATCGCAGACTGGGCCGAAGGCCGCGCGACCGACGACGACGCGCGCTGGCTCGACGCACTCGTGCGCGCGGGACTGCTGACCAATAGCGTCGCAGGCAACGAACTGCTTGCGGCACTCGTGGCTAACTACCGCCGCGTCGAGGCGTCGCTTACGCTGCCACGCATCGTTCCGGGAGTGGCCGACTGTGGGCCTGGCTTCTTGCAGCCGGTCCTGATTCGCGGTGATTGCACACGGCCGGGCGAGCCCGTCGCGCGGCGTTATTTGGAAGTGCTCTCGCCCACCACCGAAACGTTCGCCGCGTCCGGTAGCGGACGCCTGGAACTCGCCGAGCGGATCGCCAGCCCCACGAACCCGCTTACCGCGCGCGTCCTGGTCAACCGCTTGTGGCATCATCTATTCGGTGCCGGCATCGTGCGCACGGTGGATGATTTTGGTCATGTGGGCGAACTGCCTTCACATCCGGAGTTGCTGGATTACCTGGCTGCGACCTTTGTCGAAGAAGGCTGGTCGATGAAGCGGCTGGTGCGCGAGATCGTACTGTCACGTACCTTCGGCGCGGTGGATCTGCCGCCGCAAGCGGCTGCGGAACTCGATCCGCAGAACCGGCTGCTCGCCCATTATCCGGCGCGGCGCATGCAAGCCGAAGCGATTCGCGACTGTATTTTGGCCACGAGCGGCCGGCTGGACCGGGCGCTGTTTGGGATGAGCATTCAACCGTACCGCGAGAAAGAAAACGCTGACCGCCGCTTGTTTCCAGGTCCGCTCGACGGCCACGGCCGCCGCAGCGTTTACATTAAGAACAACTTGATGGAAGCGCCGAAGTTTTTAAGCGCCTTCGATTTCCCGGGCGGCAAAGTGGCCCTGGGGCGGCGCGACGTCACGAACGTGCCAGCCCAGGCGCTTGCGCTATTGAACGATCCTTTTGTCCTCGCGCAAGCGAACGAGTGGGCGGGCCGGCTGATTGCGCGGCAGGATTCTTCGGTTGCTGCCCGTATCGATGCGGCCTTCGAGACCGCTCTCGGCCGTCTGGCGCGCGAAGATGAACGGCAACGTTTCGTCGCGCTGGTGGCGCAGCTAGCCGTGCTACACCAGGTATCAGACTCCGATGTTCTGCACAGCCAGCCGCTGTGGCGCGATGTCGCTCATACGATTTTCAACCTGCAAGAATTCGTTTACATCCCATGACGCGTTTCACGGCGAATACCAAAGGCAGTTCATCGGCCTGTCCCGGCCGGCAGCCGGCGCGCTTTTCGCGCCGAGAAATGCTGGCCGCATCGGCCAATGGCTTTGGATTGCTCGCGCTATCGGGCCTGGCGGCAGGTACGAACCTTGCGCGGCCGCAACGAACCGCCGCGGCGGCAACGCGAACGCATTTTCGCCAGCGGGCGAAGAGCGTGATCTTTTGCTTCATGGACGGCGGCGTGTCGCACGTCGATTCGTTCGACCCCAAGCCGAAACTCGCCGAGATCGATGGACAGCCGTTTACGACTTCCAGCAATCCTACCGCCAACGGCAATCGTCAGTGGTTGAAAAGTCCCTGGTCGTTCAAGCAGTACGGCCAATCGGGCATGCCAGTCAGCGAGTTGTTTCCGCACATCGCCCAATGCGTTGACGATATCGCGGTGGTTCGCTCGATGAAGGCCGATTTGCCGCTGCACTCGACCGGCGTGTTGCGGCTGCACACCGGCGTGAATAATGCCGGACGCCCGAGCCTGGGCTCGTGGGTAACCTACGGCCTGGGAAGCGAAAACGAAAACTTGCCGGGCTTCGTCGTGCTCAGCTTCGGCGTCGTGCCGTGCGGAGGGCTCGAGAATTTCTCCGGCGGCTTTCTGCCAGCCAATTATCAGGCCACGCTGTTTGCCGCCGATGGCACGCCGATCGATAACATCCACCCGGCCGATGCCGACGCCCGCGTGCAAGCGGCGAAGCTCGCCCTGCTGCGCGAGCAGGACTCGGCATTCTCCCAATCGCTCGGCAGTGACGACGGCGTGGAAAGCGCGATCAAGAACTACGAGATGGCGGCGCGGATGCAGCTTCTGGTGCCCGACGTGCTCGACCTCGCGCGCGAAACGGCTGCCACTGAAAGGCTGTACGGCATCGACTCGGACGTCCCCACCAAGCGGCTGTATGGCATTCAGTGCTTGCGTGCGCGGCGGTTGATCGAAGCTGGTGTGCGCTTTGTCGAGATTACCTGCCCGCCCGGCGCTTCCAACGGCACCTGGGACCAGCACGGCGCGCTCAAGCAAGGGCACGAGAAGAACGCGCTCGACACGGACCAGGCCGTGGCCGGCTTGATTCGCGATCTCAAGCAGCGCGGGCTGTTGGACGAGACGCTGGTCGTCTGGGCGGGCGAGTTCGGTCGCACGCCGCATTCGGCCGGCCGCGACGGGCGCGATCATCATCCCGAGGGCTTTACCATTTTCATGGCCGGGGGCGGCATTCGCGGCGGCGTGATTCATGGCGCCACCGACGAACTGGGCATGCAAGCCGTGGAAAACGTCCACGACATTCACGACATGCACGCCACGATCCTGCATCTCTTGGGCCTGGATCACGAGCGGCTTACCTACCGCTTCGGCGGCCGCGATTTCCGCCTGACCGACGTACACGGCCACGTGATCCGCGAAATCCTGGCTTAGCAGCCTGTTGAA
>DASZWQ010000163.1 GCA_035546535.1 Pirellulales bacterium
CTCGCTCTTGGTTTTGCCTTGCACCAGGCGCGTTTCCGCGTTCACCTTCTCGGCCGCCTGCTGCTTCAGACTTTCCTTCCCCTTGAGTTCTTGTTCGGCCTGGAATTGCTTGAGGCGAACCTGGTTCTTCTCGCGCTCGACGCGTGCCAGCTCGCGTTGCGCGATCTGATCGGCCAACTCCTCGGGCGGACGCAGGTCGGCCAGCGTTACGGCGCGGATTTCGACCCCCAGCTCGGCGCAGCGCGGCTTGACTTTCGACAGCAACGTCCGCTGCAGCGCTTCGCGGGCGTTGGTCGTCTTCGTGTCGCCGGCTTCGCTTTGTACGAGAATGAAATCGCGGGCGTCGAAGTTGCTTCCCTCGATCCGCGCGTAGCCGCGGATGTGCGGCAGCAGCACCTTCTGCAACACCTCGTTCGCTTCCTTCTCCTTATCGCTCGAATCGGCCTGGTGAATTACTCCTTCATCGGTCAGCCGCACCAGCAGCTCTGGTGCTTTCTCCGGACGTACCGCGTATTCCACGACCACCTGCGGCTTGATGATGAAGCCGTCACGCGATGGAAACTCGATATCCGTCAGCTCGACACGGTGGCTGCGGACTTCGATCGGAGTGATCGTCTCGACGAATGGATTTATGTAATAGGTGCCGGGAGAAACGGGCGTTTGCTGCACGCCGCGATAACCATCAGGCACGACATAGTTACCCCGCGCAGGGTCGGGCGACAATTTGCGCGGATCTTGCCCCACTTTCAAACATCGCACGCCGACCTGCTCGACGCGCACTTCGACCGCCGGCACCTCCTCCCACGCATAGGCATAGGGATTCAAGCGGTAACTGCCCGGCAATAGCACCTCGCGCAGAATACCGCGCTCGCCGTCAATGGGATTGTCGTTGTCCTGATGCGCCAGGATATCGCCGACGGTCAAGCGCTCTTCCGGAATGTCGCGACCAAATTGTCGGGTCAATACCAGGCATTTGCCCACCGGCACGTGAACCATCTGATGAACTTCGTGGCTCCAGAACAACGGATTCAGAAAGTGGCGTCCCTCGGGCAAGACCTCGAACATCACGCCCTTGTACGAGGGATCGGGCGCCACGATTTCTCCTTCGGACAGGTTCTTACCCCACCGATGAATGCGCACCAGATACTTTCCGGGGCCAACCTCGATCCGCTCGACCTCCCATTGCCACAGGAGGTACACGATGCCGAGCGCCACGATCACGGCGATCGACGTCGTCCAAAACTTGGACTGCTTGAGCAGGTTGATCATTTCGATGTCCTCAGGCTCGGTCGCGTCAGGACCGGCGGTTGTCGTCGCGAGGAGAATGTTCCGGGCCGGCGTCCGGCGCGACACCGGGAGCCGTTGGCGTCAGAACGCTCTTGTCCGCAACAACGGGCGTGGCAATTTTGGCCCGCAACTGGGCTATCTGCGATTCGAGCACCGGCAAATCGATCGCCGCCGGATGCGCCGCGTCGGTCAGATCGGTGGTATCGACATAGACCCGCTCCAAGGCGCGGGCATTGATTGCCTTTTCTTGCACGATCCCTTCGGCTTTTTTCCAATCGGCGACCGCGTTGAAGGGATCGAAACGGCTGGCAATCGCGTACTGCTGTTCGGTCGACTTGGCTTCGGCCAACTGACTGAGCAGGATACTGCGGCCGACTTCGTACTGACGCAGTTGCAGCTCGAGCAAGTACAGGCGTCGCCGCGATTCGCTGATCAAATTCGACTGTCGCGCCAGTTGCTCCTGAAAGCTGTCGATCGCCTTGCGCTCGAGGTTCAACTTATACAACGCAGCCTTGGCCCCCAGATCGTCTTCTTGCGTGACGTGCTGGCGGGCCTCGGCTTCGAGGACACTGACGTTCTCTTCGCTCTTTTGCAGGTTGTTGCGCAGCTCCACCTCGACGGCTTCGGCTTGTGCCAGGGCCGAACGCACGGCACGGATGTGGTCCTGATGCTGGCGCAGGACGTGCGCCAACAGTTCTTCAGGCTGCAGCCGCCGCTGAAAGAGCCAGTGGTAGCCAAACTTGATGCCGCGTCCCAGCTTTCGCGGGCCGACGACCAGCAACAACAACAGAACAGGCAGACCGAACCACAAGATGAATCGAACGAGTAGTCTGTCGATAATTCCCATAAGCTGGCCCTACCAGGGGCCATCGTTCGACCGCAATGCACGCTCCCAAGGACTGACTAGTCCCTGAGGCCGCCACGCGGGCCCCCGACCATGTGGTCGCCAAGGTATTTTAGCCCCTCCTGAGGCGAATAGCGATCGGCCGAGAAACAAACGCAAAGCCGTAAGTCTTTATGCGGCAATGAAAATCGGCCGACTTTGCAAATGACAGGTGACAGCTTCCGGGCCCTGTCCGCTCGGCAATGGGGCGTGAGACGGCCGTGCAAATCACCCGGCTTGGCTGTCGAATCGTCTTCAATCGCCTTGGACGTCGAATTGCTTGGCGCTGGCCTGGACGATCGACCAGGCCGCCGACTCCGCCTTCGCAATGTCGCAATCGTTCGATGTAACGGCAACCGTCATGTTCGTGTCAGGTATGAACACGAGCAAGGCATACCACATGGTGTTCGATCCATTGTGCCAATACGTAACGTGCGGAAGCTCGTCGGTCGCCCTCTTCTTTACCCAGCCGTAAGCATAATTTTCGAGATGAGGATCATGCAGCCGCTTATAGGTTTCCGCGGCGAGCAGCTTCCCGCCACGCAGGTGCTCGTTCCCGTAGCGGCACAGATCCGCCAGCGTCATGTGAACGGTCCCGGCCGGGCCGATGATGGGAGTGACGTCCGACTTGTCACTCACGGCCGTTTTCTTGTCGCGCGTCCTGATGTGACCGCGGGGTTGATCAAGCGTTTCTTCTGGGCTCTTCGGCGCGCCGAACCCGGCGCTGGCAAGCGCAAGCGGCTCGAAGACTTCCCGTCGGACGAGATCTTCCCAGCCCACGCCGGTTGCCGCCTCGGCCATGGCCCCGGCGATCGTGTATCCGATATTGGAATAGGCGTACTTCTCTCCGGGCGTGCTTGCCGGTTTCTTGCTGATCACGTCCATAACGGCCTCCCGGCGCTTCTGGGTACATTCCGGACCGATCGCAGGTCGCAACAGCAGCACCAACATCGGGAAATTCGCCGGCGCCCCCGAAGTATGCGTGAGCAGTTCCGAGAGCGAGACCCGTTTCCAGTCGTCGTGGACCCGTGCGTCAGGGAAACGCTCACCGATCGAGTCGGACCATTGCATCTTTCCCGCCTCGACCAACCGCGCGATCATCGTCGCCGTGATTGATTTGGTAATCGAACCGATATGCCAGCGATCCGCGAGCTCGAGCGGCACGCCGCTATCGATCTTGCGCTCGCCGTCGACGGCAGTCGCCACGACCTGGCCGTCGACCATCACGATAGCGCCCAGGCCGACGAGTTGATTCTGTTGGCGGAGATCGGTGATCAGACGCGCGAGCCAGGCGCCCGACGGGCCGTCGCTTCGAGATGCCTGCCCATCGCTGGACGCCACGGCAGCTACCGGCTCACCTCGATCTTCGACGGCCGACGCTTGCGATACGCTGAGCAAAGCCAGCAAAGTGAAAAGACGGCGGGCGTCGATAGGAATCATCATTTCTCTCGTTGCGCGTGCTGCGCGCGTGTGGTTTCAACGCCCAACGCCATGCTCCGGCTTGCCGAGCCGTTGGGATTGGCGCCGTGAGGTCGGCTTGCGCCGAATCCAGGAGTTACGCCAGTTGCTCGACGATCTGGGCCATGGTGATGCGTCTGTCCGTGGGTTGGCGTACGAGTGCTTCGCGGAGGATTCCTGCAAATGGCTCGGACAGTTCTGCGACGAACTTGGCGCTGTCGAACTGTTCGATGGCCATGAGTGATTCCAGGATGCTCTTGCCGGAGATCGCCGATTTCCCGGTGAGCATTTCATAAGTGATCAGGCCTAGCACGAACACGTCACTTGCGGCGGATGCGGGTTCGCCACGGGCCTGCTCCGGGGCCATGTAGCGAGGCGTCCCGCTGATACGCGAACCGGATGATTCGTTCCACTCAATTGTATTATCGCGGTCTTCCAATGCCGAAACGCGTTGGGCCAGGCCGAAATCCATGATCTTGATCGCGCCGCTCGGCGTGACCATCAGATTCGCCGGCTTCAGGTCGCCGTGAACGACGCCCGCGGCATGCGCGGCCGCCAGACCTGCCGCAATCTGTCGGCCAAACGCGGCCACGACGTCCGGCGCCATCGCGCCGGCCTTGATACGGGCGGCCAGCGTCTCGCCGGCGACGTACTCCATCACGATCATCGGCGCGCCGTTGGAATCATCGACCGCGTGTACGGTGCAGACATTCGGGTGATTCAGCGCGGCCGCGGCTCTTGCCTCGGCTAAAACTCGATCGCGAGTCGCATCGCCCGACGGCAGGACTTTCAGGGCCACGGTGCGGTCGAGCACCAAGTCGTGGGCGCGGTAGACCACGCCGAATGTGCCTGAGCCCAGGAGCGATTCCAGCCGATACTGCCCCATCACCCGGTTGGGTCCAAGTTGTTCGAGGACATTCAAGGGTGCCTGGCCGATAGTACGCTCGGCAGCGCACAATCCGCCGCTCTGCAGGCCATCCAGCACGCGAAGGATCTCGTCGCTGCTGCGACCCACGGTTAAGTTGTGGACGACCTGGTATTGCAAAACGCCGTTGGGGTCGATGATGAACAGTCCGCGAAGCGCCATGTGGCCACGCTCGACAAGCACTCCGTATGCCTTGCAGACCTGGCCCTCAGGATCGCTCGCTAGTGGGAACGTGAGAGGTCCGATGCCCCCCTGCGACGGCGCGCAGGTCAACCAGCGCGCATGGGTGTCGATCGAGTCCGTACTAACCGCCAAAACATCGCAGTGCCGCTCGCGAAACTCCTCGATGCGGTCGCTCAAGGACGTTAGCTCTGTCGGGCAGACGAACGAGAAATCGCGCGGATAGAACATCAGCAACAGCCAGCGGTCAAGGTAATCGTCGAGAGTTGCCTGACCACGTTCAGATCCGAGCCCATTGACAAGGGACAGAGAGAATGCGGGCGCTCGGGTGCCTACTTTGGCTTCACGTGTCATCTTCAATAACCGTTTCCATGGAATAGATCTTGTCGGACTTCGCCTCACGGCAAGGGAGCACGAATCGCCTGGCCAGGGGCGACCGCATTTTGCAACTGCCCCTCCTTGACCACCGGTGTTCCGGCGACCAAGACCAGTCGAAACCCCGCCGAGTATTCGGCCGGCCGTTCGAATGTCGACCGGTCGATGACCGTTTGCGGGTCGAACACCACCAGATCGGCATCAGCGCCGGCTTGCACTCGGCCCTTATTCTTCATCATGGGCACGCGATGTTCCAATCGTTGAGCCGGCATGATCGTCATCTTCCGGATCGCGTCGATCCAAGAGAGGGCACCCTGCTCGCGGACATAACGTCCCAGGACCCTTGCATAGGTGCCGGAGCCGCGCGGATGACCTTTGCCGCCGTCGAGAAATCCATCGCTGGCGATCATCGTCAGCGGGTTGGCCACCGTTTCGCGCACCATCGCCTCGGGCATCGAGTGAATGATCACGAGCCCCCCAACGTCCCGGTAGCGCGCGAATGTCTCGGCGGTCAACCGTTCGCCGGTTGCCACCCATTGCAGATCGCCGTAGCTGACGCCCAGAGCATCCTGCCAACCTTCATCGAAAATGGCCGAACGAATGGCGCTCATCGACGCCGTGTAGGGGTAGCATTCGGTGGTGACATCCAATCCGCGCGATCGCGCCCCGGCGATAGCTGCCAGCAGGCGCGATGTATTGCGCAGTCCCATGCTCGACGCGTGAACGACGTGCAGCGAAGCGCCGGTAATGGCCGACGCCGCCACGACCTCCTCCAAGGCGGCCATGCTGCTTTGCGGCTCTTTTTCACCGGCATGGCGAATGTGGACGAAGCAGGCCGCCTCGTGCTTGCCAGCGGCCCGAAACATCTCCAAGATTTCCCAGCGCGAAGCGCCGGGCGTGTACTGGATGCCCAAACCCACTCCGACGGCGCCGCGCTGTAATCCGTCCTCGACAAGGCGCCTCATCTGGTTGATTTGAGAATCCGTGGCCTCGTCCTGGGCCGCTCCGCCTTCGGGAAGCCGCGTGACGGGCCCTCCCAGCACGCGCATGCGGGCCCCGATGTGACCCGCGGCCACGCCGTAGTTGATCAGCGACTTTCCCTGGCGCTGGGCGTACCAGTCATCGACGTCGAGGGTGCCGATTTCCAACTCCAGAGCTGTCGTCACGCCGTCCATGGCTTTGTAGCGATAGTTTTCATCCGTTTGCCCGTGCGAGTGCAAGTCAATGAAGCCCGGTGCGACGATCATGCCGCCGGCATCGAACCTGGCAACCGCATCGAGCCGATCCTCGCTAACGGCTCGAATCGAATTGCCGATGATGCCCACATTGCGCACGGCATCCAGTCCGCTTACTGGATCAAGGACTCGCCCGCCTTCGATCACCAGATCGTAGCGGGCAGGAGCGGAAGGTGGTTCCGCCGCTATCGCCGGTACGGTACTGGCAAAGACCGCACAACCGGCGAGCAAAACATGCCGCAAAGGACGGTACACAGTGAGCCTCCGAAATCAAATTGCGGGCAGCCGGTTGGCTGGCTAGTTCAAACTGCTTCCACCAGCGCCAAGTCTGGCGAGCCTTGGAGCAGGCCCATTCTACTGCGCTTGCGCGTGCGAAGAACGCATTAGGGGCCTTCTCTCATGGTCAGCGACAAACTGCGACCGGCCGAAGATCCGCCGCCGGCACTCGCCGGGGGGAGTGAAATCGGCATAATTGCACAGGTGCCCCTGTAGCCTGCCTGACACGTTAAGCCTCCTCTTCTTGCAGCGGTTCCATGCCCCTCGTTACCGTGAGCGACCTTTCCATTGGCTTTCGGGGGCGTACCCTGCTCGATGCGATTTCCTGTCAGATCGAGCCTGGCCAGCGCATCGCCTTGTTGGGCCGCAACGGCGAAGGGAAGACGACGTTCATGCGGCTTTTGTGCGGGCAGATCGAACCCGATTCCGGCCAGATCGCGCACGCAGCAACCGTGAAAATCGCGATCCTGCCGCAAGACGTTCCCCAGGATATCGCCGGTACGATCCGCGAAGTCGTCGCGCTTGGGCTGCTGAACCGGGAAGCTGAACCGGAAATGGCCTGGCGCGACGAACAGCAAATCGACCGCATCCTGGCCGAGATGGAACTGCCGGCTGCCGACCGCTTCGAAACACTTTCCTCAGGCATGAAACGGCGCGTGCTGCTCGCTCGGGCGTTGGTCTCGTCGCCTGACTTGCTGCTGCTGGACGAACCGACGAACCATCTCGACATCGACGCCATTCGCTGGCTGGAGGAATTTCTCGAGCGCCTGAGCACGACATTGATCTTCGTCACTCACGATCGCGTGTTCCTGCGCCGACTGGCCACGCGGATCCTGGAAATCGATCGCGGGCGGTTATTCGATTGGTCGTGCGACTACGACACGTTCCTGACCCGCAAAGAGGATTGGCTGGCCGCCGAGGAAAAGCAGAACGCGCTGTTCGACAAGCGGCTGGCCGAAGAAGAAGCGTGGCTGCGTCAAGGCATCAAGGCGCGGCGCACGCGTAACGAAGGACGCGTGCGGGCGCTCGAGCAGATGCGGCGCGTGCGCCGCGATCGACCGACCGCGGTCGGTAAAGTGAACCTTGTTATCGCCGACGCGCAGCGCAGCGGCACGCTGGTCGCGGAGCTGGACAGCGTCACGTTCGGGTATGGCGAGCGCACGATCGTGCCTGACTTTTCGGCGACGATCCTGCGCGGCGACAAGATCGGCATCTTTGGCCCGAACGGGGCCGGCAAGACGACCTTGCTGCGGTTGCTGCTGCGACAGCTCGAGCCCGACTCGGGAAACGTTCGCTTGGGAACCAACCTGCAAATTGCCTACTTCGATCAATTGCGCCAGCAGTTGAATCCCGAGGCGTCGGTGCAGGAGAACGTCGGCGACGGCTATGACACCGTCACGATTGCCGGAAAGTCGCGGCACGTGATCGGGTATCTGGAAGAGTTTCTGTTCAGCCCCGAACGTTCGAGGACGCCCGTGCGTTTTCTGTCGGGCGGAGAGTGCAACCGCGTTCTGCTGGCCAAACTATTCGCCAAGCCGGCCAACGTGATCGTCTTGGACGAGCCGACGAACGACCTCGACGCCGAGACCCTGGAGTTGCTCGAAGAACGGCTGGTGCAATTCAGTGGCACCGTGCTCGTCGTGAGCCATGACCGAGCCTTTTTGAACAATGTCGTCACGAGCACTTACGTCTTCGAAGACGGACAGGTGCGCGAGTACGTCGGTGGCTACGACGATTGGCAACGACAACGCGCGGCATCGATTGCTGCAACCGCCCCGCCGCCCCGGCCGAGTGCCAGCACGTCCCCCAAGGAACGTTCGTCGTCGTCGGCTGACGCGAAAGCAGGCACACCAAAACGGCGTCTGAGTTTCAAAGAACGGCAAGAGCTACAAACCCTGCCGCAAACGATCGAGCAACTCGAAGGCGAGATCAGCACGTTGCATCAGGCAATGGCCCAGGAAGATTTTTATCGACAGCCGGGCAAACAAATCGCGGAACAGCAGGCCCGCCTTAAAGAGTTGGAGGTCCGTCTGGCGGAATCCTACGAGCGCTGGGAACAACTGGATCAGTTTGCCGAATAATTCGGCTCGTTGTCGCGACAGCCCGTCGGCAGCTCACGCCATCGCCGCTGCACCGGGCAGCAGCTCCACGGTGTCCGCGATCGTAGCGCTGATGTAGGGGCGGTAAACGCAGCCCCAAAACGACTTCGTCTCGAGCGTGTCGAGCTGCCCGGTCTCGACGTCGAAGAGCGACGGGACATGGACCACGCACCAGCGTTTCGGAAAGTTGCGATGGATTTCCGTGACCAGCGACGGTGAAAAACTGTGACCAACGTAGATGGGCAGCAGTGCATAACCGCATTGAAGCCCAAACGGTACCCACGTTTGCTTGAAGTCGCCGGCAAACTTCCGTAACGCTGAGTAATCGTCGAGCAGCGACTGGTAATCCTCGGGCGTCCTACGAATCAGGAAAACGTAGGTCACCAGTTGCGTCGCGAACCAGCTCAGTCGGAACGGCTCGCGATGCAGAACCGTGATCTCCTGGCCGGCATGTCGCCAGTCGTGAACCGTCCAACCCAAGGCTTCGAATTGTGAGCGTTCGTTCACGTCCGTTCCTGCATTTCGTGGCCAGTAGGTCGCGGAAACTTCTGATGAAACAAGCTTAACCGGGAATGGGGCACGTAAGCGAATATTTCAAAGAGCCAACCATGCCCCTCTTCAACGAGTCCGCAGTGCGGGATCCAACCAGATGGCTATTCCGGCACCGATGAACGCCGCGCCAAACGCCAGGCCGGCAAGCATCAGCAGGAAAGGTTGTCCGCCGAGCAGGAATCCGGCGACGCCGACGACCGTCGAAATTACCCACAGCACCGGCACGTAGCGCGGCAGCTTCGCG
>DASZWQ010000164.1 GCA_035546535.1 Pirellulales bacterium
TCGCGGCAAGTAACGCGCGGCTACGGTAGCTCGTTGAGCGTGTAGTACGCGTCGGGGTGCAACAGCTTCGCCCCGTCGGCGCTCGACATATCCTTCAATTGCAGGTGGTACACACGGCGCAGGTCGCGCTCGGGCACGATCAGTCGCGCCGACAACCCGTCCTCGGCCGTGTGTATCGCCTCGATTTTATTCTCGCGCCGCTCGATTTCCGGCGAGCCGTACGTATCCCAGTAGTGATACGTGTACGACTCGAGGAACCAGTGCGCCGGGTCGGCTGCCTTTGATTTGTCGATGGGCCGTGTGAATTTCAGATCCCAGCCCTCGGGCGTGACGTTCATCGACAGGATTTCGAACGGCACGTTGCCCGTGTACAACACGCGCTGCAAGCCGTGCGTTTGACCGCCGAGCGACCCCCAACCGCGGTTGGTCTCGCCGACGAAGAGCGTGCCGTCCGGCGCAAAGACCAGCCGATTAACGCCCGACTGAAAGCCGCTGCGAAAGCCGATGCAGGCGCCTTGCCAGCGTCCCTTCACTTCTTCGAGCGTGCAACGCAGGATCAGCGAGTTCGTCAATTCAGCGACCAGGCACTGACCCGCGAAAGGGCCGAAGCGTCCGTCCGTCGTGTCCCACACGGGCTCGGCCGTCGATCGCGCCACCGCGAGCGGGAACCAGATGGCCGGTTGAATTACCTCCGGCGTTTCGCCCGCAGGCACGTTCGGCATCCAGGGCAAACTCGCCTTGTGGCCGTAGAACTCCCCCTGACGAACCTCTTGCAACTTGCAGACGGGGATGTATTCGCCCTGGTTGTCCGTATAGAACAGCCGCCCGGCCGGATCGAAGGCCACGCCGTTGGGGCTGCGCAAGCCAAACGCCCATGGGACGATGCCGCCGCCGCGATCGATTTTTATCACGCAGCCGCGGAACGGCACTTCCGACAGCGGCGGGCTGAAGCCGAGATTGAGCGTGCCGAAAAAATCGCCCGCGCCGTTGCGCACGGGTCCGTAAGCAAATTCGTGGTAATTTCCCGAGATGCCGAAGCGATCGCAGACCGTGTCGTACTCATCGGCGACGTCATCTTCGTTCGTGTCGCGCAGTACCGTCATTTCCGGGCGCTGCATGACGTACAGCGAATGGTTGCCCTCGGGCAAGATCCCGAGCGGCTCGTGCAGGCCGACGGCGAATCGCTTCCAGCTGATTTCATCGACGTTTTCAGCCGTGGGGTTGCTGACCAGCCAGATGTCGCCGCGCCGGGTGGCCACGTACAACTTGCCGTCAGGACGGAACGCCAGGCCGCCGACTTCGATCAGCGTGTCCGAAGCAAGCGGCAAGCTTTCGATGCGATAGTGCTCGGCCTCGCCCTTGGGTGGAAAGTCGCGATCCAACAGGCGGTCGAGTTTGACTTGAAAGCGCGCCGCGACGAGCGGATTGAAATAAAAATTCCACTTGTCTTTGCGATGCGCCACTTTGATCAACAGGTCGTTCGCTCCCTCGCGCAAATCGAGCGTGGCCGTATCCTGCTCCATGGCCACGCGCGTGCCGGCGCCCGTGAAGATGATCGGCGTGCCGTTGAGCCAGCCGACCACCTTGTTTTCGCTGCCGATCGACACCTGGACCTTCATCGCCTTCGGGCTTTCGACCTTGCGATACACATAGCAGAGACAATCGTCGGACGTTTTGAATCGCGCCAGGCTGACACGTAAGCCGTCGCGCAGATTGACGCCGCGCCAGCGGGCTTTTTCCCCTTTACCTTCGTAGGTGGCGTCGAGCTTGATTTCCTGCTCGGGCGGGTAGACCTTGTCGAGCCCGCTACCGTCGGTGTTGTCGAACGGACCGATCAATTGCCACGTGCTGGGCCAGCGAATCGCGCCGCTGGCTTCCAAGGAAGCCTGACGCGTCGCCTCGCGCGAATCCTTTTTCACGTAGACGAGCTGATCTTGTGCGCGCGCCAAGTGGCTTGCAGCGGCGGTGTAAGCGATTGTCCATGCGATCGCCACCAGGGATGCTACGCGCGCGATGCTAAATCTCATTTCAATTCCTCCGCCACGAGCCGCTGCCAGGCGTCGGGCTGATTATCTTGCGCGGCGCAAATCGTGAGCGTTGCCGAACGCTCGCCCGCCGCGGCAGCTGGCGCAAGCTTAAGCAGCAGATGCCAGCGCTCGCCGTTCTTGTGCACGACCCACTGCGCGGGGCCTGACGAAGCCCGCAATCGCAGCAAGAGCGGGTGTCCTTGCTGGTCGATACGAATCCCGCCGTCCGAGGCCACCCGGGGTGTATCTGCCGCTAGCGTGCCCGAATTAGTACCGGCAATCCACTGCGGCGCGCTTTCTGACTCGGCCGTGAACAGCCAGACGTCCGAAGCCGGGGGTGCAGCGACTTTCAAATCGCGGGCGATCCCGACTCCTGCCGAGTTATTGATCGTGCTCACGCGTTCGGTGAATGTGGCCGGCCCGCCGGCTTCGAGCGCCAGCCGGTAACGCAGCGTGGTCGCCTGGTCATCGACCGAATACCCGGCCAGCGAAACCCGGTTGAAATGCAGCTTGCTGTCTTTCACCAGCGCGCCCAGTGCAGGGTCACCGCTCCGGCCCGCAAAGGTGGGCGCTATGGAATCGGTCGCGGTCACTTCCCAAGGACAACCGGGCGGAGCGTTCCAGAAGATTTTGCCCAGCACATGCGCCTCGTGCCCGCCGCGTCCGTTCCAGACCGGCCCTAGATCGAGGAACTCACCGCTCCAGGCGAAAGCGACGCGCCCCATTTGTGCATCGAAGGCGGCGTGCACGTTATTCGGGAAACGAACCGCCATGCCGCGCGGCGTCGTGCCGGGCAGGAACGTGCGAATCACGATCGGCCGATTGCCGGTGGCGAGCGTTTGCAGCTTCTTTTCTTCCAGCCCTTCCGGCGGCGGTAAGCTTTTGGCCAGCGTCAAGTATTTCCAGATCGCTTCGCGCTGCTGGTCAGGATCGCCGCCGAGCACGTCCTTGTAGGGGCTTTCGCCATTGAGAAAAATCGTCGGCATGCGTGTTCCCTGCTGGATACGCTGCGGGTCGTGGATCCAGCGCAGATACCAGGGATGACGAATGCGGCCGGGGACGTTCGCCAGATCCGGTCCACGCGTTCCGGTCGAGGGAACGCCCAACATGTCGTGACATTTCGTGCATCCGAATCCACGACTGCCAACAAGCGTGCGGCCGGATTCTGCCAGCGGAGTGTCGGGCGGTTCGTCGGCGTCGGCCTCTTTAACGGCGGGCTTCTCCGGCACGTCGGCCTCAAGTTTCATGGCATCGATCGCGGCAAGTTGCACCGGCAGGTCGACCACGCGCGCCTTGCCGAACCGCGGCATCTGCAACGACATCCACGGGCGCGAACGTTCGTCTGCCTCCAGTACGCCTCGCAGTGCTCGCTCGGTCAGCTTCGCCGTGACCTGCGTCAACGACGGTGGCGTAACCAGTTCGCTCGCGCCGTCTTCGCCGCTACCGAGTCGATTGATGTACTCAGGCGTCAGGCCGCCGTGACCATCGCGCTCGTGACAGGCCGTGCAGTTGAAACGGGCCAGGGCCAGGGCAGCTTCGTCTGCCGGCGCTCTAGTGGCCGGGGCCTTGATCGCGTCGCGCAGAAATGTCCGCACCATCGCGCGGTCGAGCGAGCCGCCGAATCGCGGGATCGCGGCGGAGTCGCCTGTCGCGATGTGCCCGCTTTCGGCCATGCACCCGCCAGTGGTCTTCTTGGCAATCGCCAGAAAATCGCGCTGACTGGCCGTCGGTTCCCAGGCGCGCGACTCTCCGCTCGGCTTGAATTCGTGACAGGCGACACAATGGCGCGAGCGCATCACTGCCTGCGCCAGCGTCGACAATTGTTCGTCCTGCGGAAGCGCCGCGAATTTAACGCGATTCGCTTCGTCCGCCTCATAGGCAGCGTAGGCAGACGTCACCAGCTCAGCCGCTGGAGCCGCGGGCAACTCAAGCGCGCCGGCCGCGTCCCGATCGAGCGTCATCACGTAGAGCGCTAACTGACGCTTGTCCAATTTGCCGAGCGTAAACGTCGGCATCCGACCGGCCGGGGCCACGGCATCAGGCTTTTGCAAGAAAGCTTCAATCGCCTCGGGCGTCGTCTTGTGGGCCAAAGCACGCAGAGTCACGCGCGGCGGACGATCTCCCTGCCGCTCGTGACAGACGGCGCAGCCGAGGCGCGCGAACAATTGCCCTCCCTCGGCCGCCGTTTGCTGCATGACTTCGGCCGGCGCGTCAGGCACGATCGCAATCGGCCCACCCTGACCGGCGAGAAACGTGGCGACGGCGAATCGCTCAACATCGCCGCGCTGGTCGGAAGCAAAAAGCTCCGGCATGACCGCCTCGGGCCGCAGCGCCGCGGGCTTGGCCAGCCAGTGATAAATCCAACCGGCTTTAATTCGCGCGCCCGCACCGGTCAGCCGTGGCGCCGGACGTTTCGCGAGTTGCTGGGAGAGCGGCAATTGGTCGTTGGGCCGATGACACGCCACGCAATTGTGGTCCTCGATCGCCAGGTGCGCCTGCCGGAACGTATCGCCCGGCAGCGGATCCTTCGCTTCGTGGCCCAGCGAGCGCGACGGCAGCGGCTCGCGCTCGAAACTCTCGGACTGCCAGTAGAGCTGTAGTTGTGCCGGTCGACCAGGCGCCGGTTCATAGCTCACTTCCAATCGGCTCAGTCCCAGCGGCAGTTCCACTTCCTGCGACGCCGTGTTGCCTGTGGATCGGTCGGATGCGTTGCCGAACGTGATGCGCTCCTTGCCGATCGAAAGCTCGGCCTTGCCGGTCAACTGGGCGTCGAACCGATACTTGCCCGGACGCAGGCTTTCGATCACGCCGCGATAGATCACTTGCCAGCCGTTGGCGGGCAATCGCGGGTCGGGTGATTCCTCCCCGGACAAGAGCAGTGCCGGCGCGGCCTCGTAACGCGTGAACTCGACACCCGATTCCGGATGTGCAAAGCGCGCGATCAGGCCGGGCAATCGCATCGGCCAGGCGTCTTCGTCGTTCTCGTCGGCGACGGCGCGCGATACGAGCGCGCCGACGACAATCGCGATGCCAAGGAGCATCACCAAAGGACAAAAGCGCCAACTTCCCGGCCGGACCGTAGTGCCCGGCGGGCCATATTGTGGATCACTGATCATCGGCAATGCGGAGGGGCTGGAAACAGCGGTCGGTGCGGGTGAGGCTCCCGGGAGGGCAGCAAACGGTTCCAGTCTAAGCTGCGAGTTGCCCGAAAGAAACCGGCCATCCGCCGGCAAGTGACCGCAGACTTTCGTGACGTCCCGCGCTGCGGATAGAATCGAAGGCACGCGATTTTTCGCCCCCACGACACACGTCGGCCCGCCCATGACGCATTCCGCCTGCACGAATTACCTGACGGCTACCCATCCCAACCGCCGCGAGGTGCTGCGCGCCGGAAGCCTGGGGCTGTTGGGCCTATCGCTGCCGGGCCTCTTTTGCGGCCGCACGCAAGGGGAGTCGTCTGCCGTCAGCGACGCAACATTTGGCCGCGCCAAAAGCTGCATCCTGCTTTTCATGTGGGGTGGCCCGGCGCAGCAAGAGACCTGGGACCTGAAACCGAACGCGCCGGCCGATATTCGCGGCGAATTTCAGCCGATTGCCACGCGCGTTCCGGGCATCGAGATCAGCGAGCATTTTCCGCAACTGGCCCAGCGGACCGATAAGTTGGCCATCGTGCGTTCGATGACGCATACGAACGTCGATCACACCACGGCCACGAGTTTTTTGCTCACCGGCGCGCCGTCGCCCACCGACGGCAAGCTGCGCAGCGACTGGCCACACATCGGCGCTGTGCTCGCGCGCCTGGGGCGCGGTCGCGGGCCGCTACCACCGTTTGTGTCGATGCGCCCCAAGCTGCCGAACGAGGTACCGCGCTTCGTTGAAGAGAGCCATGGGCAGTTCGCCGGCTGGCTAGGGCAAAGCTATGACCCACTAACGATCGATGCCGATCCCAGTCGTGACGACTATCACGTCGGCGATTTCGAATTACCGGCCGAAGTCTCGGTCGGTCGCTTCGACGATCGCCGTCGACTGCTGGGCGCGGTGAATCAAAGCTTGCGCGAGCGGCTGGAGCGCGACGCCGCCCTGGGCGTTTTCGACGGGCATTATCGCAAGGCGTTCGAACTTTTGGATTCGGCAACTGGCGGCGATGCTTTTGATCTCTCGCGCGAAGCGCCCGAGCTGCGCGATCGCTACGGGCGAAATCCGCATGGCCAGAGCGTGCTGCAGGCGCGGCGTCTGGTCGAGCGCGGCGTGCCGCTGGTGACCGTGTTTTGGCCCAATGACGGACAGAAGAACGTCAGCGTTTATTGGGACACGCACAATCGCAATTTTGTCGACCTGCGCGAGCGATTGATGCCACCGGCCGACCAGGCTTTCTCCGCGCTGCTCGACGATCTGACGTCGCGCGGCCTATTGGACGAAACGCTCGTGATCTGGACCGGCGAGTTCGGCCGGACACCGCGCATCGGACAGCGCAACAGCGACGCCGGCGCAGGAAGAGATGGTCGCGATCACTGGCCCGGCTGCTTCTCCACGGTGCTGGCCGGCGGCGGAATCCGGGGCGGGCAAGTCTATGGCGCCTCGGACAAGCACGCCGCGTATCCAGCGGCCGATCCCGTCGCTCCTGTCGACCTGGTAGCGACCGCGTATCATTTGCTGGGCGTAAACCCTCACCAGGAACTGCACGATCAGCAGGGACGGCCGCTGGTCGTTTGCCCGGGTACGCCCATCCATCGCTTGATGATGTAGCGCTACGCGGACTCGCATTCTTGGCGGGCGCTAGTTCCAGACTGAGAAGAATCGCTTTTCGAGCGCCGAGATCCGGGCTTTGGCCTGCGCCTGCTCATAGGCCTGGCGATACAATTCCTGGAAGGGGTTCACTTGCTGCTGTGCCGGAAACTGCATGACGAAGACCGGGCAGAGGGCAAAGCCAATCGGAACGCCTCGCTGGGGCTGGGCCGCTGTTTCGGGGCCTTGGTCCGAGAACATCTGGGTAAAGCGATTGGCATGCATGGCAGCGAATGTCCTTGTCTTTTACACCCGGGAAGCAGGGCGTTTAGCGTTGATATCCTTGAATCACTACTAACTCGATAAACATACTATCGTAACTTTACCATGCTTTCAATAGTAGCATCGGCAATTTTTCCGGTTTTTCCGACGTGACGAATTCCGTCCCGACACATCCGTTAAAGTGCCCCCCTCTTACCGGGTGCCACGCCTCTTACGGCGCCGTCCTGTTTCCAGGGACGCAAATTACGGGCGTGCGTCAAAAGCGACCGGCCGATCTCCTTCGTTACCAACAAAAAGCCCCGGGCCGGTGCCCGGGGCTTTTTCGTGAGTTCGTCGGCCAGTACGGTGGCATGCACCGATTAATAGGCGGGCGTGACCTCGCCCTGGCTGCGTGTTACCAGCGCGGCCAAGATGTTGATCGGCAGCGATTCATTGAGGAAGTGCACCGATCCGTCGCCGAATAGCGCGTTGGCGCCCGAGGTGTGGAACGAAAACACTTCGCCGGTGCCCTCGGTGTTGTAATAGGGCCAGGGAGTCTTGCCGCCGTTTACAACGCCGATGTCCTGCCCGTTGGTGCAATTAATACCGCAGCTTCCTGCCGGCGGACTGCCCGCGGACAGAGCACTCGGGTTGAACGTGCCGTCGGGATTCGAACCTTCGATAGCAAAGTCGTTGGCCGCACGAGCCCAACCGCCACCATTCACGCGGTTCACGGTCTGGTCTGTACCGAACAATCCACTTTTGCGATAGACGAACGGACGGCCGGCAGATTCGGCCAAGGCAATCGTGTTCGAAAGCCCGTCCGTAACGTCGGTCAGTCTCGGCGAGATTTTTTGTTGACCATTCGACGGCGGAATCGTGGTTAGCGTAGGATCGACCTGCGGCATCATGCCTGGCCCGGCATACTGCACAAGGGGCGTACCGCTCGCCGAGAGGGTCGTCGCTAACTGAGTCGCCACGCCGGTGGTGGCGCCGTAATCGGAGCACTTCACCTGCACGGGATTCGGCGAGCCGGTACCGTAGCCCGACGGCAGTGATGACGCCTGCGGGTCGGAATCCCAACGGTCGATGTCCGCCGCCGTGGACGGGCAGTTCAGGTTTGGAATGATCTGTGAGGCAACGTACAGATTATTAGCGGGCCAGGCAGTCGATTGATCGTCCCAGTTAAGCGCGGTGTTGTAGCTATTGACCAGATTGCCCCCTTCCATGTACGGAAGGACCACGGTGTATAGTGCCAGGCGGGCACCGACGGGAGGACGAATGGCCGTCGGCAAATAACCTTTCGTGTCGTGGAAATTCTGAATCGCCAGGCCCAACTGCTTGAGGTTATTGGTGCATTGCGTGCGCCGCGCGGCCTCGCGGGCCGCCTGCACGGCTGGCAATAAGAGACCGATCAAGATGCCGATGATGGCGATTACCACCAGTAGCTCGACCAGCGTGAATCCTTTCCGCGTCGCGTGACTGCTGCGAATCATCTTCATTCTCCGTGTCGACTGATTTTTTTGAATGGGAAAGTTCGTTCGGTGCCAGCGCGGCCAACAAAAAAAACGGCGCTAGCGCTTGAGCTTGAAGGTGGGTAGCTGGTTGGGCTGGGCGGCTACGTGAACTTCGAGCTTCGAAGTTTGTGGCGCCGAGTATTGCTTGGGAACCAGATTTGGGCCCATCACGTAGTCGTCCTTCTTGAGCACTGGTTTGAACCACTCGATCGTGGCCACATAGTCCCCCTCAGGCGCGCCGTCGGCCACGGCATAGGTTCCGACCTCGAAGGTGCCATCCGGTTTCACTTCGGCTCGTGCCGCAGGAATCTCGGCGTTCCCCTTCGGATGCAACACGACGACGGCCCCGGGGGTCGGCTTACCGTTCAACTCAACCTTGCCTTGCACCGGGTACACAGTGGCCCGCGGCGGCGCCGATTGACCGCAACCCATGATGAGCGCGCCAGCGAACGTGAATAGACACAGGGCCGCCAACGATCGCGAAGCAAACGGCTTCCCCACTTTTTGTTCAACCATTTCTTTCATGATCCGCATACTCCCCATGCTTTTTCGACGTAAGGTGCAGGACCTGGCGCCGAGTTCTCGGCAACACTTGTCACCCCTGGAACCAGATCATTACGGTCACGGTTCACGACCGTCCGATCGATGAGTTGTCGCACGCCTGCGATGCGCCGCAGGCATTGTTGCGTCAGTTGACGCTCGTAAAACGTCCTCACCTGTCCGCGTAAAGTTACCGTGCCTGCTGAAACCGAGACGGCCAGACGTCGCAGCGCTGGCATGTTGCATCCTTCCAAGAAGGCTCGTACGTTTTGCTCGATTTCAGAGTCGCTGTTCGGTTCGAAATCTTCGTTGATCTGAATCATGATTCGCAATTCCTGGCGCGTGAACGATTCGATGTGATGGGCGAGTGAACAGAAATTGCGGTTTACAGTAGCGGAACACGTTCGTCTCCCGTCAAAGGTTTTGCTCTATCGCTTGCTCGTCATTTCGAGCTGCGGGCGAGTCGCACGCGCTCGATCCGCTCGATCTGGATCACCACGCCGTCCTGGACCGTGATTGTAATCTGACCGTATTGCAGTCCGGACAAAGCTTGCCGCACTTGCGTCAAGACCTGGTCCACACGCGCATCGACCCGAGGCGTCAATGTCGTGGCGTCAACTCTGTGCTCTTCCATAACCACGTTTCCCGCAAGGTTGTTGATTGTCCCATTCCTGACCGGCACGACCGCGTGCTTCTCGATCAATTGACAGGGCAAATCACTCACGATTGAAATTCCTTTGCTGGGCAGATTACGCTCGGGTTTAAATCACGTATTCCGGCACATCAGCACCGTCCGGTACAAAGACGCGCACGCGCCGCGGCGAGACGTACAACGAGTCGCCGGCCTTCACATTCAGGTCGGCATAGCGCTCGGCGCTCAGCTCGACGTGCAGGCCCACGCCGAGTTCCTCCGAGTGGACAAAGACCTTGGCCACGCTGCCGGCGGCATTCACGCGATCGACGCGCACCCGCAAGCTGCTGGGACCGTCGGCCCTGTGATCGAGGTCCAGCTCGTGTGGGCGAACGTATAGCGTGGCGGGAACCGCCTGGTCGTGCGGATAGTCGGGATACTCGAGTTCCAAGCCACCGGCATGCGCCCGACCGTTTTGCAGCCGGCCATGAAACACATTGACATTACCGAGGAAATCCATCACGAAAGCGTTGGCCGGATGCTCGAAGACTTCTTCGGGCGTTCCCTCTTGTTCGACGCGGCCGGCGTGCATCACCACGACCTTGTCGGCCACTTCGAAGGCCTCTTCCTGATCGTGCGTGACGAAGATGCTCGTCACGCGGATTTCGTCGTGTAGGCGGCGCAGCCATTGGCGCAGCTCTTGTCGCACCTTGGCATCCAGCGCCCCGAACGGCTCGTCGAGCAACAGCACCTTGGGCTCGATGGCCAAAGCTCGCACCAGCGCCACGCGCTGCCGTTGACCGCCGGAAAGTTGCGCAGGAAAACGTCGTTCGAGTGCCTCGAGCCGCACGAGCGACAAGAGCTCGCGAACGCGCTGTTGCGCCTTCTGCTTCGACCAGCCGCGAACCTTCAATCCGAAGGCCACGTTGTCGAAGACGGTCATGTGCCGGAACAAGGCATAATGCTGAAAGACGAAACCGATGTTTCGTTCGCGCGCCGATTGGGCGGTGACGTCTTCGTTCTCGTAATAGATCGTGCCCGAGTCAGCCGATTCGAGTCCGGCAATGACCCGCAAGAGCGTGGTCTTGCCCGAACCCGACGGGCCCAAAAGGGCCGTGAGCGCGCCCCCTTCGGCTTCGACGCTAACGGCATCGAGTGCCGTGAAGCTCCCGAAGCGCTTGTTCACGTTGTCGACTTTGATACTCATCCTTGATTTCCTGCAGCCCGGCGGGCCGCGACAGGACGCGACGCAATTCCGCGCCGGTGTGAAATTTCGACGAACGAACGAGGCTGATGGCGAGGTGCCGCAATAGCCACCGCGGCGGGCTCGCCGACGGCAGTCCCGACCGTAACGCTACTAACTTCTTCTTCGCCGCCGGCCGGAGGCGCGGTTGCTTCGCGCAGTTGGGCGCGCGTCTTGCGTTCGATCGCCACCTTGGCGATCAGCGTCACCAGGGCCAAAAGCGTCAGTAGCGACGCAAGAGAGAACGAGCCCGGCGTGTTGTATTCCTGAAAAAGCTTCTCCACCCGCAGCGGCATGGTCTCGGTCCGCCCCGCGATGTGGCCCGACACCACGTACACGGCGCCGAATTCTCCCATGGCGCGGGCGTTGCACAGCACCACGCCGTAGAGCAGCCCCCACTTGATATTCGGCAGCGTGACGTACCAGAACGTTTGCCAGGCGCTGGCTCCCAGGCTGACGGCCGCGACTTCCTCGTCCGCCCCGATCGCTTCCATCACGGGAATCAGTTCCCGCGCGACGAATGGCAACGTCACGAAGGTGGTGGCCAGGATCAAACCCGGCAGCGCAAAGATCACCTTGAAGTCATGCTCGCGCAGCCAGGGACCGAGATATCCCTGCAATCCGAAAATCAGCACGATCGACAGGCCCGCCACGACCGGCGAGACCGAAAACGGCAAGTCAATCAACGTAGTGAGCAGCGTGCGACCGGGGAAACGGAAGCGAGCGATCGCCCAGGCCGCCGCGACGCCGAACACGGTATTCACCGCGACCGAAATGGGCGCCACGATCAGCGTCAGCAAGATCGCATGCCGCGTGTCGCGATCGACAAACAGGCTGTGCCAGTAAAGCTTCCAGCCGCCCGAGAACGCCTGCGTAAAGACGTTGACCACCGGGATGATCACGAGCATGCCCACCACGCCCAGGGCCAGCGCGATCAGGGTCCAGCGGACCAGCGGATGATCGGCGCGGGCCGATCCTTCGCGGACATTCGTAAGTTGCGTGGGGTTATGCATAGTGCCGCTTGCTCCAACGCTCCAGAACGTTGATCACGACCAGGAGCGAAAAAGACATGGCCAAGAGCACCACGGCGATCGCCGTCGCCTCGCTATAGGCAAACGACTCGAGCCGCGCCACGATCAGCATCGGCGCGATCTCGGTCTGAAACGGCTTGTTCGCCGAGACGAACACGACCGAACCGTATTCGCCCAGCGCCCGGGCGAGGGACAATGAGAAACCGGTCACCAGCGCCGGCAGCACCAGCGGAATGATCACCCAGCGGAAAGTCTGCCAGCGCGACGCGCCCAGTAGCGCCGCGGCCTCTTCGGCTTCGGCCTCCAGGCTTTCCAGGACCGGCTGCAGCGCCCGCACGACGAAGGGCAAGCCGATGAAGACCAGCACCAGTACCACGGCCAGGCGGGTGTATGCGGCGTGAATCCCCAGCGGCGTCAGATATTGTCCTAACCAGCCATTGGGCACATACAGGCTTGAATAGACGAGCCCCGCCACGGCGGTGGGCAAGGCGAAGGGGACGTCGACGATCGAGTCGAGCAGCCGCTTGCCGGGAAACTCGTAACGAACCAGCACCCAGGCGATCAACAAGCCGAGCGCGCTGTCGACGATCGCCGACACCACGCTCGCGCCGATCGTGAGGCCGTAGGCGGCGCGGGCCCGCGGCGTCCACACTGCGGACCAGAACTCCTCGGGCGACAACGAACTGGCTTTGATCGCGCACGCCGCCAGTGGCACCAGCACCATCGCCCCGAGGTATACAATCGTGAACCCCAAGCTCAGGCGGAAACCAGGGAGCACCTTGCGATTATTGTCAGCCATCGTTGGTTCCGGCTCTCGATCCTTCCGGCCAGAATTGTGGATTGGAATGGTTGTGGATTGCGGGCGAAAATGCTCGCGGGGCTATACGGGCCTACTTACCCTTGGCGGCCGCCTCGTAGATCTGGTCGAACACGGCGCCGTCCGCGAAGAACTCCGTAATCGCCTCGCCCCAGCCCGGCGCGATCTTCTCGATCGTGAACAGTTCGAGTGGTGGAAAGTCCTGAGCGTGCTTGGCAAGAACGTCGACGTCGATCGGGCGGTAATAGTGCTCGGCCGCGATCTCTTGCCCCTGGGGCGTGAATAGAAACTCCAAATAGGCTTGGGCAGCCTTGTCGGTCGCATGGCGCTTGACGTTAGCGTCGACGACCGCGACTTTCGGCTCGGCGCGAATGCTCAACGGCGGATAAATGATTTCCAATTTGTTGCCCGACTCGCGCACTTCCAGCCAGGCCTCGTTCTCCCAGGTCAGATGAACGTCGCCGATTTCTTTTTGGGCAAACGTTGTCGTCGCGCCTCGGGCGCCGGAATCGAGGACTGGCACGCGCTTGTAGAGTTCGGTCACATACTTCGTGGCGTCGTCACGCGAGCCGCCGCGGAGCAAGACGCTGCCCCACGCGGCTAGAAACGACAGCTTGCCGTTGCCCGAGGTCTTCGGGCTGGGGGTAATGACTGAAACGTCGCCGCGTACCAGGTCCGGCCAATCCTTGATCTGCTTCGGATTGCCTTGCCGCACCACGAAAACGATTGTCGAGAAGTACGGCAGCGAGTTATTGGGCAGCCGCTCTTCCCAATGGGCGTCGATCAGCCCCTTCTTGCTGATCGCATCGACATCCGACCACAGCGGCAGGGACACGATGTCCGCCTCGAGCCCGTCGATCACGCTGCGCGCCTGGCTACCGGAACCGCCATGAGACTGCTTGATCGAAATCTTCGGCGTGTTCTGCGCGTTGTACGCGGGAGCGAACTTCTCGTTTACCGCCTCGAAGAGTTCCCGCGTCGGATCGTACGAAACGTGTAGCAGCTCGACCTGGCCGGCCTCCCCGGAGCAGCCGGCGGCGATCGCCAAGATCACGATGGAGATGACTTTTCGCAGTCTCATGGGGCCCAGTTCTCACGTTCCTTGCGACGCATTGTCGCGGCAGTGTTTTTCCTAAGTCTCTATTTTGCAATTGCTTGCGCTATATCGCATAATCATTACTAACATGATTATGATGATAACTATCGTCATTTCAGTGCTGTTTGTCAAGCTGGTCGCGCCGATTTTGTCGGTAAAGGCAACGACGGCCCCCTTTATGCACCTCGGCCTGGAAGCTTTATGGACCAACGCCGGCCCTGGCAGCGGGAAATGCCGAGCGAGCGGGCTGGAATGTGGTACGATCGGACTCCCTTTCGAATCCAGGAAGTCGAAGGATGGCGGGAATTGAAGTTGCCCCGGTTACGAACGCTGCGGATCTGCGCGCGTTCATCGACTTGCCCTGGTCGATCTATCCGCGTAACTCGAATTGGGTGCCGCCTCTAAAGTCGGAGGTGCGGCACATTCTCGACCGCGACAAGCACCCGTTTTGGAAATTCGCCGAGCGCGAATTGTTCCTCGCTCGACGCCATGGGAAGACGGTGGGCCGGATCGCCGCGATCGTGGACCCCAACTACAACCGCTTCCACGAAGAGCGCATGGGGGCGTTCGGCTTCTTCGAGTGCTTCAACGATTCGGAGGCCGCGGCGGCGCTGTTCGACGCGGCGCGAAGCTTCGCCCGCGACAAGAAGATGTCTTTCGTTCGTGGACCGCTGAACCCTTCGACGAACTACGAGATCGGCGCACTGATCGATGGGTTCGAGCATCCTCCCGTCGTGATGATGCCTTGGAACTTGCCGTACTACAACGAGTTGATCGAATCGACCGGCTTTGCCAAGGAGAAGGACTTACTCGCCTTCTACATCGGTCCCAATGATTTCCCGGCCGAGCGCACCGAGCGACTGGCAAAGGTGATCGTGAAGCGCAACAACATCTCGCTGCGCTGCGCCGACAAGCGGAACTATGCCGGCGAGATGGCGCTGATCAAAGAGATCTATCACGCATCTTGGGAGCGCAGTTGGGGCTTTGTCCCCATGACCGACGACGAGATCAACGAGATGGGGCGCAATCTGCAGCGCTTCGCCGATCTCGACCTGGTCTTCTTCATCTATCACGGCGACGATCCTGCCGGCCTGGCAGTGATACTCCCCGACATCAATCCGATCCTGAAGCTGTTCAACGGCCGCATCGGTCCGATCGGGCTGGCGAAGATGTTGCTTTTCGGCCGGCGCAGGCACGGCTGGCGCGGAACGGTGTTCGGCTTCAAGGAACAGTACCGGAAGTTGGGACTGCCGCTGGTAGCCTTCGATTATTGCAATCGCGTGCTGCGCGATCCGCGCAAGCGATCGTCGTTCCTCGAATTGGGCTGGAATCTCGAGGACAATAAGGACATCAACCGGTTCGACACCGACGTCGGCGGCAAGATCTACAAGCGCTATCGCATCTACCGGCAAGATTTATAACGCTCGCTGGTCCGTACTCGGCGTTTTGTCGTCTCTGGCCGCCCTCGGCAAGGCCGGAACTCTGAGTGGACGGGCCTGCTGATTGCTTGCTCCGCGCCATCGGCCCTCTTATTCTTGGCCGAAACGCCCTGTCCGTGACGCAGCACAGCCTATCTTCGGAGACCTTCCCATGTCGCGTGCCCGATCACTATCGTCCTTCGCCGCCATGTTCGGCCAGCCGAGACGCTCGACAGCCTTATCGCGGCGCAGCTGGCTGTCGCTCTCGGCGGCGTCGGGCGTTGCGGCGGCGGCGGCGCTGGGCGCGCAAGCTGCCACGCCGGCCGTGGCAGCAGCGGACGACCCAAGTTGGAAAATCGAAAAGGGCCGCGTCAAACAGTCGGTCGTGCAGTGGTGCTTTAACCCTATGCCCCTCGAGGAGCTGGCCCGGGCCGCGGCGGCGCTGGGATTGAAATCGGTCGAAATCGTGGCGCCCGAGGATTGGCCCATCTTGAAAAAATATGGACTGGTCTGCGCGATGACCCCCAGCCACGGCTTCGTGCGCGGCCTGAATCATACCGAGCACCACGCCGAGTGCATCGAGAAATTAACCTCGGCCATCGAAGCCACGGCCGCCGCCGGCTTTCCCAGCGTAATTACCTTTTCCGGCATGCGCCAGGGACTTAGCGATGAAGAAGGGATTAAAAACACGGTGGCAGGCTTGAAAAAAATCCTGCCGCTCGCCGAGAAGCGCGGCGTGAACTTGTGCATCGAGCCGCTCAATACCCGCGTCGACATTGAAATGAAAGGGCACCCCGACTATCAATGCGATCGCGTCGAATGGGCCGTGGAGGTGTGTGACCGCATCGGCTCGCCGCGGATGAAGATCCTCTTCGATATCTATCACACGCAGATCATGCAGGGCGACGTGATCACGCGCATTCGTCAATTCAAGGATTACATTGGCCATTACCACACGGCCGGGGTGCCCGGCCGCAACGATCTGGACGTGATGCAAGAGATCAATTATCCGGCCGTGATGCAGGCGATCGTCGACACCGGCTACCAAGGTTACGTCGGCCAGGAGTACATCCCGCTGGGCACGGACAAAATCGGCGCGTTGCGCCGGGGCGTCCGCCTGTGCGACGTGTGAAAGAGCGGAAAAAAATCCGCCTTCGATGTCCGAAAATGGCGAGACCGGCGCTCGGCAGCCCGTAAGAATAAGGGCATGACCCTTGATCATGACGCCTGTTATCGAGCCCTTCTCGCGCGGGATGCCCGATTTGACGGGCTGTTCTTCGTTGGCGTGAAGACGACGCGGATTTATTGCCGCCCGGTGTGTACCGCGCGCACGCCCTTCCGGGTGAATTGCACGTTTTATCCGACGGCCGCGGCTGCCGAGGCCTCGCGATTCCGGCCTTGCCTGCGTTGCCGCCCCGAGCTGGCCCCAGGGCATGCCCCGGTCGACGCGACCCAGCAAATGGCCTGGCGCGCGGCGGCGCGGATCCAGGCCGGCGCGCTGACCGGCGGCAGCCTCGATTCCCTCGCCGAAGAGCTGGGGATCAGCGCCCGCCAACTACGTCGCGTGACCCAGCAACATCTGGGCGCCTCGCCGGTTGAGTTGGCGCAAACACATCGGTTGCTGCTGGCCAAGCAACTTTTGACCGAGACGCGTCTGCCCGTGATCGACGTGGCCCTGGCCAGCGGGTTCAGCAGCGTGCGCCGCTTCAATGCCCTGGTGCGCAGCGCCTACAAGATGACGCCCCTCAATATGCGGCGCAAGAACGGCGCCGAGGTGACCGGCCAGCCGCTGACGATAACGCTCGCTTATCGGCCGCCGCTGGCCTGGCCCGAATTGCTCGCCTACCTGGCCGGGCGCGCGATGCCAGGCGTCGAGCTGGTCGAAGGCGACGCGTACATGCGCACGATCGCCATGGGGCGTGAGCGAGGATGGATCAAAGTTCGTCCGCGCCACGAGCGAAATCAGCTGATCGTGGAGGTAGCGCCATCGCTTCTGCGATTCCTGCCCGAGGTCATCGTGAGGCTGCGCAATTTATTCGACCTCAATGCGCGCCCCGACATCATCGCCGCGGCTTTGGCGCGGGATTCTGGAATGCGCTCGGCGGTGCGCGAGCACCCGGGCTTGCGCGTGCCGGGCGGATTTTCCGAGTTCGAAGTGGCAGTGCGGGCGATCATCGGCCAGCAAAACAGTGTCCGTGCCGCGACGACCATTTCCGGTCGCCTGGCCGGCGAATTCGGCGAGAGCATCGTCACGCCTCACTCGTCGCTGAATCGATTGACGCCATCGGCCGAGACACTGGCCTCGGCGACGCCGAAGCGGCTCGGCAACTTGGGACTGACGTCACGCCGTGCCGAGTCGATCGTCGCGCTCGCCAAGGCCGTGGCCGATCGCAAGATCGCGCTCGCGCCCGGCGCACCACCGGAAGAAACCGTCGGGGCACTGGTCGACGTTTCTGGTATCGGCGATTGGACGGCTCAATACGTCGCGATGCGAGCCCTGCGCTGGCCCGACGCATTTCCCGCCGGCGATCTGGTCCTGCGACGCTTCCTCGGCCAGGGGAATGTACGCCGCGCGCGCGAAAGAGCCGAAATCTGGCGCCCGTGGCGGGCTTACGGCGCGATGCACGTGTGGCAGATGAGCCAGCAGTAATCGGCGAAGTCTTTGCAGCAGGATGATTTCCAATACAACCAGTAACCAATGAAGGCTCTGCAATGAAAACCGATGACCGTTTTCGCTATTCGATCGATTGCCCGAGCCCAGTCGGCGTTTGGACCATCCTTTCCGACGGGGCTGCGGTGGTGGGCGTGTATCTGGCCGGGCAGCGGCATCTGCCGATCATTCCACGGGATTTGCCGACGAATGCCGTGTGCAAAAAAGCGGCAAGACAGATCACGGAATACTTTGCCGGCAAGCGTTCTGAGTTCGATCTGCCGCTTGCGCCTGCTGGGACCGAGTTCGAAGAGCGCGTCTGGAATGCGCTTCGAGAGATTCCCTACGGCACGACCTGGAGCTACGGTCAACTGGCGCGACATATCGGCGCGCCCAAGGCGGCTCGCGCGGTCGGCGCGGCCAATGGACAGAATCCGATCGCCGTGATCATCCCCTGCCATCGCGTCATCGGGTCAAACGGCAAGCACGTGGGCTATGCCGGCGGCCTGAACGTGAAGGCGTGGCTGCTCGAGCACGAGGCGCCGTTCGCCCGCCCCACGAAGCGCCGTGGCGAGCGCCTGCTGCCTCTGTAGCGAACCGGCGGTGACTTGCCGGAGAGCGAGACGGCCGCGTGTCGGGATCCTTCTTCGACCAGCGTCGCAATTTCTGTCCAGAATTGCGCACGTAATTTATGGCCTTTTCGTGGCGCGTTGAACTCGACGTCGCGCCGCGGGCTTCGCGGCGCTTGCGATCGGACGCTGACTGCGCCGGGCACCGCGCTCGCGCATGACCTGCAGCTCCAATCGCGCTGCGCCGTCATGAGCCCATTCTTCCAGGCGGCCCAACCATTCTTGAGCCTTGTTGCTGTGTAGTGGCAGGTCTTCGATCTGATTTTCACGCGAATTGTTGGCCATTCCGCGCACCAGCGCCGCAACGTCCAGGAGGCGCAGCGCCAACGCGTCGAGGTTTGCCGGTGAGTGGGGAATCAAGGTCATAAGTCACTCGATAAAAAGGCGTTTTTCGCGACCCCCGCACAGCTATCGTAGCTATGTCGGCCGCTGCCTGTCGAGTAAAAACTAGTGCATCTATTGCAGAAAGGCACTATTTAATTAGCGCAAAAAATGGTCAAAACTTTGTTTGAAATTAGGCCACCTTTCCGCATAGCATGAGCCCGTTCGGTTGCGGGGATCGCCCTTCGCGGCGTCGGCCGGGCCGGTTTTTTTGGTCGGAGCGGGCCATGCTCTCGTCTCGAAGCGGCGGTGTTACAGCTCGTTGCGGCAGCACTTGCGGGCGCTCGCAGCGGCCGTGCGGCGCGGCGCAAGACGACCAGTTCTCCGAAGACTTCGATGACGCGGAAGCCGAAGACGACGACGCCCCGTCACCCGAGGGAGAAGATCCCCCATGGTGGCACGACGTTGGCGTCGATTTCGACGACCAAGAGCCGGAGCCAGAACCAGGCGATTTCTGGCCAGACATCGAGGACGAGTTTCGTCAAAAACCGAAGAACCGCTTTTTTGCGTCGCGACTGCCACTACGACTGCTGGCCGCTGAAACACTCCACGGATGACCATGTCCCCTTAACAAAATCGAGGATTTAGGACGGACCGATGATTCCTCCTGCTCTTGTTGCTGAGGTAAAGCGTCTGTTGGCGGTGCCCGGGTTATCGCAACGAAAGGTGGCGGCGATCACCGGAGTGAGCCGTGCTTCGGTCGGGGCAATCGCGTCAGGGCGGCGCCCGGAGTATCCGGCGCGCTGCAGTCCCGACGACTGCGACGAAGAGATTCCGCTCGGCCCGGCGGCGCGCTGCCCGACCTGCGGCGGCAAGGTTTATATGCCGTGCCACCTGTGCCGGGTCCGTTCGATCAAATCGAAAGAACGCGAGCAGCGCATGCGGAGTATCTCCGAAACCACCTGGCGTTTGGCCCGGGAATCGTCGTAGCCGGACATCGCGCTTTCATGGACAGGCCAGTTCGCGACAGAGCTCGCCCCGCCGCTGGCGGAATTGTCGCAGCTTGGCCGAGTCGCTCATCTATCCGCCGCAGGCGTGAATCCGGCCTGTTCCTGCATTATCATGGTTCTGCGTCCCTGAGCCCGGTCGATGGACCGCTCGAATCTCCCCGCAGGACTTCCCGCCGATGACTCTCGCCTCGTTCCGCCTGCAGAACCTTCGTTTCAAAATCGTGCCGGCTTTTGCGCTAGCTGCCCTTGGCATCAGCATCGCGGCGGCCGCCCGGGCCGAAGGGCTGCCTCCAACCGAGGCGCTCAAACACTTCCAGGTGCCGAAAGGCTTTCGCTTGCAATTGTTTGCCAGCGAGCCGGAAATTCGTCAGCCCGTTTCCATGACGTTCGACGCCCGCGGGCGAATGTGGGTTATCCAATATCTGCAATACCCGACTCCCGCCGGCCTGACGGCCGTCAAAGTCGATCAGTATTTGCGCACCAAATACGACCGCGTCCCCGACCCGCCGCCGCGGGGGCCGCGCGGCGCCGACCGGATCACGATTCTCGAGGACACCGACGGCGACGGCCACGCCGATGCGGCCAAGGATTTTGTCGATGGTTTGAACCTGGCGACCGGGCTGGCCATCGGCCATGGCGGCGTGTTCGTCGTGCAAGCGCCGTATCTGCTTTTCTATCCCGACCAGAACGGCGATGACGTGCCCGACGCGGATCCGGAAGTGCTGCTCACAGGCTTCGGCCTCGAAGACGCGCATGCACTAGCGAACAGTTTGCAATGGGGGCCGGACGGCTGGCTGTACGGCGCGCAAGGAAGCACGGTCACCGCCAACATTCGGGGCGTGACTTTTCAGCAGGGCATCTGGCGCTACCATCCACGAACCAAGAAGTTCGAATTATTCGCCGAAGGAGGGGGCAACACCTGGGGCGCTGATTTCGATCGCCACGGCAACATGATCGCCGGCACCAACTGGGGCGAGCGTGCCATGCTGCACCAGGTGCAAGGAGCCTACTACGTGAAGGGTTTTGCCAAGCACGGAGAATTACAAAACCCGCACGCGTACGGCTACTTCGAGCACGTGCCCTACACCGGTTTCAAGGGAGGCCACGTCACCTGCGGCGGCATCGTTTACCAGGGGGGCTCGTTTCCCGAAGAAATCTGGAATCAGTACATCGCCGCCAACGTGCTGTCGAACGCCATCTATTGGCACAAGATCACCCGGCAGGGATCGAGCTTTGCGAATACTTTTGGCGGCGAGCTGGTGACGACCGACGATCATTCGTTCCGCCCGGTCGACTGCACGGTCGGTCCCGACGGCAGCCTGTTCATCGCCGACTGGTACGACAAGCGCGCCAACCACGTGGATCCGAAGGACGATTGGGACCGCTCGAACGGACGCATCTACAAGTTGGTGGCCGATGGCACGCAACCGGTAACGGGCTTGAATCTGGTGAAGCAATCAAGCAACGACTTGCTGAAACTGCTCACGAACCGCAACGAGTGGTACTCGCGCGAGGCGCGGCTGATCCTGGCCGAGCGACAAGACAAAAGCATTCTGCCCGGCTTGCGCGCGAGCGCACAGCAATCGACCGACCAGCGGCTGGCCATCGAGTCGTTGTGGACTCTCTATCAGTGCGGCGGATTTGATGAAGCGCTCGGGCTGGAATTGCTCGCGCATCCTTCCGAGGACGTGCGGACGTGGACCATCCGGTTGATGGGGGACGAACAGCAGGTTTCACCGATCGTGGCCGCCCGATTCCTGTCACTGGCACGCCAGGAGTCGAGCCCGACCGTTCGTAGCCAACTTGCCTGCACCGCCAAGCGCCTGCCCGCGGCGCAGGGATTGCCGCTCGCCGCGGCGCTACTCACGCGCGACGAAGACACAACCGATGCCCACATTCCGCTGCTTCTGTGGTGGGCTGTCGAAGACAAAGCCGTCTCAGACCGTGAACAAGTGCTGGAACTTTTCGCCACGCGAGACGCGTGGAGCCATCCGCTCGTTAAAGAATTCGTCCTGCCACGGCTGGCGCGTCGCTATGCCGCCGGGGCGACGGCCGAGGACTTCGCCGCTTGCGCACGATTGCTCGATGCCGCGCCGGGCGAAGCGGAATTCGACATCCTGATTGCGGGCATGGAGAAAGGATTGCAAGGGCGCAAGCTCGCCACGGTGCCGTCGGAATTAGCAGGGGTCGTCGACCGGCTGCGCGTCGAAAACGAATCACGGCCTGAGCGGATTCGCTTCGCGATTCGCTTAGGCAGCCACGAGGCCTTTGCCAGGGCGCTCGTGCTCTTGTCCGACAAGAAAGTATCGCAGGCCGATCGACTGGCGCTTATCGATATCGTTGGACAAGTCGACGATCCGGCGTCGGTCGAACCACTGTTGAAACTGCTGAACGACGCTGAGCCAGCATCGATTCAAACCGCGGCGCTGACGGCGCTCGAAAGGTTCGCCGATCCGCGCATCGGCGACGCAGCGCTGAAACTGTTGCCGCAGGCCGATGCGGCGGTGCGCACGCGGGCGCTGACGCTCTTGTGCGCGCGGGCCGCGACCGGACTAGCGCTGCTCGAGGCGGTGGACCGCGGCGACCTCAAGCCTGACCAGGTGCCGGCGGCACAGCTGCGCCAGATCGCGCTCTTCAAGCAGCCCCGCGTGGAAGAATTGCTGTCGAAACATTGGGGGAAAGTGGCCCAGGAGACACCGGCCGAAAAGCGAGCCAGGATTCACGGCATCAGCGTGTCGATGAACCTGACGACCGGCGACGCCGTGCGCGGCAAGCCGCTGTTTGCCAAACATTGCGGCATTTGCCACACGCTGTTCGGCGAGGGGAACAAGGTCGGCCCCGATCTTACCGGTGCCGAGCGAAAAAATCGGGAGTTCTTGCTCACCAGCATCGTCGACCCGAACGCCGTGATCCGCAAGGAGTTCTTCAACTACAACCTGGCCACCAAAGACGGCCGCGTGCTGACGGGCTTGATCGCGGAAAGCACGCCCACGACGGTCACCATTCTCGACGCCAAGAATCAGCGAACGACCGTCGCCCAAGATGACGTCGAAACTTTGGAACCCGCCCCGCAATCATTGATGCCGGAAAAGATTCTCGACGAGCTCGACGCCGATCAGGTGCGCGATCTGATGCGCTATCTGCAAAGCGACGCGCCGGCGCCGGCCGATGCCGGCGCGGGGCGATAGTTATCGACACGCAGTTTCCTGTACATGGGGAATTCGAGTTTGCGACATTAGCCCGAAGCGCCAGCGAGGGACTTACGGCGTTGCTACGTCGACGAGCTTCCGATACTTACGTTTCAGGTGTCGCAAATCCCTCGCTGGCGATTCGGGCTAGTACCGGCTACTCCGACGTGCATTACGAGTGCTGAACGTTGCACGACTCACCGGCGGCCGTGCCTGCCCCGCTGTCAGACGGACTCTCTATCGCCGCCCTAGTCGCGCTGCTGATTCGCGCGGCTGATCAGATATAGTAACGTCAAAGCCGATTGCAGGGTTGCTGCAACGTACGTCCAGGCCGCGGCGTTCAACACGCGGTTGACGTAGACCATCTGATCACGATCGGCGATCCCAAGCGTCACGAGTTCCGCCTTTGCGCGGTTGCTGGCGTCGAACTCGACAGGCAGGTTCACGACCTGGAAGAACACCACCGCGGCAAAGAGCGCGATGCCCGCGTACAACAAAAGCGGCAGATGGGCCAAGAGGCCGATAAAGAACAACACCATGCTAAAGCCGCTGCCGAAGTTTGCGACCGGCACCGCGGCGTTCCGAATCGTCAACGGCGCATAATGCCGGGCATCCTGGATGGCATGCCCCGCTTCGTGCGCGGCAATGCCGACCGCGGCCAGCGAACGGCTCTGATAAACCTCCGGACTGAGGCGCAACACTTTGTACCGCGGATCGTAATGGTCCGTCAGTTTGCCGGGAATCTGCTCGATCGAAATGTCGTTCAGCCCCGCCGAATCGAGCACATGGCGCGCGGCGGCCGCGCCGCTCAAGGGCGCCGGTTGCTGCTGGGCCTCGGCATAGGCGGCGTGAACCCGCATCTGCGCCCACATGGCCAGCAAGAAGGCCGGGGCCAAATAGAGCAGGTAGTGATAGTCAAAATAGAACATCGAAAGCTCACTCCGTTCTCTGGAATTGCCGCGGGTTGGACGTTCGGCCGAAAAACGCAGCCTGAATGGAATTCGTCCGGCGGCAGGGAATGTTGGTTTGTAGGGCTAGTCGCCCTATTCTACGAATCGCGACCGCCGGGAGTTGCCGGCCCAGGCGGCTCGCGGCGATATCTTGTTGGAATTAAAGGATTTCCGCAAGGCGGGTCCGACTCGATCGTGGTACCTTTTGTGGCCGCCATCCGGTAACGGCAGGCGCGTTTCCTGTTCCAACTCCATGACCGCGTTTGTCCGTAACCTGACCGCGCAATTGGCCGCGCCCCGATTTCCGTGCTATCTTTCCAGCGGTGAAATCTAGCCTGACTCTTGGGTGAAGGACCGCCCACCCACCCCGCGGCGCAGGGAGGCACGCGAAAATCGCCCAAGACTTTGGGCCAGCGAGCCCCCTCCTCATGTCGCACGCATCGAACGTGTCTGCGCGTCTTTCCCTCGTTCTCTTATTAGCCGTTTCCACGCTGCCGCTCGTGAGCGGTTGCAACGAAAGCGAAATCTCGCGCGCCAGCGCCGCCACGCCGCGCACCAGCAGCGAGAATGTGCCCGCCGCGGACGAATTCCGCGACCGTATCGACCGGGCGATTGCACTGACCGCGCAGCGTCACCTGGTCGCCGAGAGCAACGCCGCCTGGCAAGTCGTACACGGCATTCTGGCGTTCGGGCCCGACCTGCAACTCGACGTGAATGGTAAGCCGACCTCGGCTTTGGCCTATTTGCAACAAGGGGGCCGTCTCACCGGCTGGAACCTGATTCCAGGCGACAAGGGGTTGGAAGCTCCACTCGAACCCGCCAGCAAGACCGGCCAAGGGCACGAGGATCAATGGCTGGGCTACCTCTCGCTCATCGGTCTGCCCGACACGACGCCGATCAAAGTCGGCGGCAAGACTTATACGGTTCGCGATTTGGTCACGCAGGCGCAATGGGACATTTACGACGGGATGGAGGCGACCTGGTCCCTGATGGGCTTCACCGCTTACCTGCCGCTCGATGCTCAATGGAAATCGAAGGACGGCAGCGAATGGACGATCGAGCGTGTGGTGGGGATGGAGGCGAAACAGGATTTGCGCCGCAGTGCCTGCGGCGGCACGCACCGTTTGACGGCGCTAACCGTGGCATTGAATAAGTATCTCGACGCGGGCGGCAAGCTGACCGGCGGCTGGAAAGCAGCTTATGACAAGATCTACGGCGAACCCGGTGGCGCCATCGCCGTGATGAAGGCCTATCAGCAGCCCGATGGGTCGTTCTCGTCCGACTATTTCAACGGCGCTCGCTGGACCGGCGACATCGGTCAGCGGATCGGCACGACAGGACACACGCTCGAGTTCCTGGCTCTGTCCGTGCCCGAGAGTGAACTGAAATCGCCGTGGCTGACCCAGTCCGTGAATTACCTGTGCAAGATGCTCGAAGAGACCCAGGACTACGAGCTGGAATGCGGCGGTTTGTATCACGCGGCCCGCGGACTGAAGATTTACCGCCAGCGGCGGTTCGGCAAACCCGACCATTCCTTGACGAACCCGGCGGCAACTTCTGATCCCGCGCCGCCGGCACTCTAAGCTTCGCGGCCAGTATCTGACCGCAGGCTGGCAAGGCTACTTGATCGGCGAATAGTCGGTGGGCGACAGGAACTGCGAGATCACCTTGCCGACCAGCGCGCCATTCTTGTGCGATTCCTTATAGGCGGCCTGCCATTCGGGGTCGGCCATGAAGGCCTTCCAGGATGCCTCGCGCGCCTCGCGGCTGGGATAGGCGAGGATGTAGACCAGGGTGCGCTTCGCTTCGTCGCTCAGTTCTCCCTTGGCGTCAGGCAGCGGGGTCCAGTAACCGACGAGCGTCATACCGTGCTTCTGGAACAGCCGGTTGGTGTGGTCGCGGAAGCGCTTGTGGAGGTCTTCGAGCTTCCCTTCGTTGGCGACATAGGTCCGCATCTCAAAGAAGCGATTGCCCGACGCCGCCGCGTCGCTCTTCGCTGCGCTCACTTCGTCCGCCGTCGCCTTCAGCGGCCAGTTATTTACGACGATCGAAACCGCCAGGCCGGCGAGGAACGTCAACACGACCACGACGGTCGGCTTCTTTGCAGCGCGAGCGAGCATCGAGAAATCTCCAGAAGGCAATTTGAGGGCGGGAACTTACGCCGCGACCCGTTGATAAAGATCGCGGGCTGTGCCGCATTATCCGGTTCGGCAAGCTGTACGCAACCACCGGATTGCCGTCGTTCTGAACCAGGCGGCCCCTTGAGCATCCCGCCCATCATGGGGGACCGAGGGGCGACGGCAAATCTTTTATTGTGGCGGGTATAAACATCCTGTTAAAATCGATCAACGCTCGTGCATGCGTCTGAAGATCGTGCCCAACGACCCCCGTGACGCTGCACGGTCCCGCCAACGATCCACCCCGCCTGCCCGCCGATGTCCCGAAAACTCCTTCGCACGCAAGTTGTCGGCTGCGCGGATTTTCACCGCGCACAGCGAACTTCGCGCCGCCAGGTATTGCAGGCCGGCTGCGCTAGCGCGCTAGGGTTGGGGCTCGACGCGCTCTTGGGAGCCCGGGCCGCCGCAGGATCTAGTGTCGCGACGGGACCGGCGGGATTCGGGAAGGCCAAGGCGTGCATCTTCCTCTTCATGTGGGGCGGACCGAGCCAGCTCGAAACCTTCGATCCCAAGCCCGACGCCCCGGCCGAAATCCGCGGAACGTTTCAGCCGATCGCGACCGCCGTACCGGGCACGTTCATCAGCGAGCACTTCCAGCGCGTGGCGAAGCTCACCGACCGGCTGGCGATCGTCCGCTCACTGTCGCACAACGATCCGGCACATTTGTCGAGCGGTCACGTGACGCTGACCGGGCACCTGGCGCCCGTCGTCAAGAGCGACGCCGATCCTCCTAGCGAGCGCGACACGCCGCACCTGGGCTCGGTCGTGGCGCGGATGCGACCAGCGAGTTCCTTGGTCCCTCCGTTTGTCACGTTGCCTTGGCTCGCCATGCATCCGGCGGCGCCCGGCGGACGTGCGCCCGGGCAAAATGGCGGATGGCTCGGCTCGCGCTACGATCCGATGTTGATCGCGGGCGATCCCAGCAAAGCCGATTGGCGTGTCGACGCGTTAGCGCTAGCGGACGATATTACGCTTGATCGCTTGAACAACCGCCAGTCGCTCCTGGCCACGATCGACGAGCAGCGACGCATTGCCCAGCGCGCTGCCGACGCCGGCGTGGATGGTTTCAAACAGAAGGCGCTGTCGATGCTCAGTTCGGCTGCCGCGCGCGAGGCATTCGACCTGGCGGCCGAGCCTGACGCAGTGCGCGAGCGCTACGGTCGCAACATCCATGGTCAAAGCGTGCTTCTGGCACGGCGGCTAGTTGAGCACGGCGTGTCGCTTGTGAGCGTGAACTGGCACAACGACGGGCGGAACTTCTGGGACACGCACGGCAACAATTTTAATCGCTTGAAGAACGATTTGATTCCGCCTGCCGATCAGGCGCTCGCGGCGCTACTCACCGATCTGGCCGAGCGCGGCATGCTCGACGAAACCATCGTGGCCTGGGTTGGCGAATTCGGCCGCAAACCGCAGATTGCCAACAACGTCGCGGGGCGCGATCACTGGCCGCGCTGCTACAGCGGGCTGTTGGCCGGCGGAGGTATTCGTGGCGGGGCCATCTACGGCGCAAGTGATGCCCAGGCTGCCTATCCCGCCGAAAATGCATGTTCGCCACAGGACTATGCGGCCACGATCTATCATGCCCTGGGGATCGACCCGGCCGTCAAATTGACCGACCGCATGGGACGTCCGTTGGCCGTCTGTGAAGGGAGGCCGCTGGTCCCCCTGTTCTCGTGATCGCATAAAGACGGTGATAAATACGAGATAAATACGGCCAATTGTTTGACAACCGCCTTCGCGGCGGTTTAAGGTCATGGGAACCAGCCGCGCGATTTCTGAGGGGGGAAGCCGCGCGATGGTGATCGAACCTCCCGCCCGAAATGCACGTTCGCACGGTCGGCCCTTGCGGGTCAGCCGCTGAGAACAAGCCCGCCAAACTAGCTCGACACGCCGCCCGACGCTGCCCCGAAGCGCCCAACCGGATCCGCGATGCGATCCGAACCTCCGCCAATGAGCTGCTATCGCTTGACGCCTGCCCGCTGTGTATTGCCCAGTTTGCAAGTACTGATCGCGATGCTTTCGATCGCTACCGGCTATGCCTATGCACAAGCTCCCTCGATCAGCCATACGGTGCCCGGCGCTCTCGCGGCCGGTCAGGCAAGTGACATTGTTCTTTTCGGTGGCAACCTCGCTGCCCCAACGGGCATCTGGTGGAACATGCCGGCCGAGGCCGCGCTGACGCCGGGCCTGGAGAAAAACGGCACCGACGGCGGACAGGTTTCGTACCGGGTCAATGTGCCCCCGACCGTGCCCGTGGGCGTCTATGCCGTGCGACTGGCGACGGGCGGTGGCATTTCCAACGTGCGCCTGGTGATGGTCGATGACCTGCCGAGTATCTCGAAGGTCGGCACGAACAAATCGGTTTCCGCCGCGCAGGAGATCGCCACCAGTGTCGCCGTCGACGGCGCCTGCGAACCGGAAAGCTACGACTACTACAAATTCAACGGTGTCGCCGGACAACGGATTACTGTCGAGGTCGTGGCCCGACGGTTGGGTTACCCGCTCGACCCAGTGATCCGCTTGCTCGATAGCTCGGGTCGCGAGCTGGCGTACAGCGACGACGCACCGGGCCTCGGCGCCGACTGCCGCTTCGCCTACACGCTCCCCACGGTGGGGACCTATTACCTCGAATTGCGCGACATTCGTTATCAGGGGGGCGGCACCCATCGTTACCGGCTGCGTGTTGGCAACTTTCCACTGGCTACTACCACTTATCCCGCTGGCGGCCGGCGCGGCAGCGGCGCCAAGCTGCACGTGGCTGGGTATACGAGCGACGAAGTGCCGCCCATGCATGTGCCCGTGCCGGGCGATGCGCGCGGCGACCGCATGCCCCTCTCCGCAAAATTTCCCAAGGGGCTCGGCTCGACCATGGTCGCACTCGCGACGGACGGCTTGACCGAGGAAGTTGAATTCGAACCGAACGACACGCCTGAGACCGCCTCGCCCATCAGTCTGCCGTCGGCCCTCAACGGTCGTTTCGACGCGCCGAAAGACCGCGATTACTACCAATTCGAGGCCAAAGCGGGACAGCGTTGGCTGTTCGCCGGCAAGACGCGCAGCCTCGGTTCGCCCGCCGACTTGTATCTGCGTGTTTTGAAGGCGGATGGCGGCCAGGTTGCCGAAGCCGAAGACACTGGTGGCGACGAGGGCGTGCTCGACTTCACCGCTCCGGCCGACGGCGTCTACCGGCTGTTGGTCGAGGACCTGCTACGCCGCGGCGGCGCTGAGTATGTGTATCGCGTCGCGGTCTCGCCGTATCAGGCAGGCTTCACGTTGGCGGTCGAGGCCGAGAAGTTCGACGCGCCCAAGGCGGGGGTCTTCGTCGCCAAAGTCACCTGTGCCCGCCGCGATTACGACGGGCCAATCGCGCTATCGGTCGAAGGTGCTGGCGAAGGGTTGGTGGTGGCGGGCAACACGATCCCTGAAAAAGGGAAGGAAACCACGCTCAACGTCACGCTGCCGGCCACCCTCGATCAAGGGAAGTGGGCGAACATTCGCATCGTCGGTCGCGCGAAGATTGGTGAAACGAACTTCCAGACCGTGGCCAGCACGAGCACGCCCCTGAAAGCGGCTTTCAGCGGTTGGGCCTATCCGCCGGCCGATCTCGACGGCTTGATCGGTCTGGGCGTTGCCGGCCCGTTCGCCGAGTTCTTCCAACTCGCGCCGGCGCCAGGCACGACGATTCCCTATCCGCAAATCATCGCCGCGACGTCGTTCAAGGTGCAGGCCAATCGCTTGAACAAGTTCGAGGACAAAGTCGACCTGGCCGTGGAAGGCCTGCCGGCCGGCGTCACGGCCAAAGTCGCGCCGATCGAAAAAGGGAAGCCCGACGCCACGATCGAGCTCTCGGGCCCGGCCGGGCTGGCCGAGGGGGATTATCCTTTCCGCGTCACCGGCGCCGCGACGTTCCAGAATCAGCCGAAGCGCGTGACGCTCGACAACCTGGTGTTGCACGTCGTCAAGCCGATTCAAGTGGCGATTGCACCCGCGGGCCCACTGGCGGCGGGCGGCAAACAATCGGTCACATTGAAACTGACGCGTTATGGCGACGCGAACGGCCCGGTCACGTTGCGATTTCGGTCGCTGCCCGCCGGCATCAACATGCCGCCGGAAGTCACCGTGCCTGAAGGACAGAGTGAAGCCACGTTGGAATTATCAGCGGCGGCTGAAGTGCCGGCCGGCAAATCGGAATTGGCCGCCATCGCCTTGGCGAAGGTTAAAGACCGGGCGATCACGGTCGAAAGCGAGCCTGTGCAATTGGAGATTACGCGACCGTAGCGGTCCCGTGCAGCATTGGCAAGCTGGTTTCCGCGACCGGCACCGGCCAATGCTGACGCAAGCAATATTCGTAAGCAGCTCATAGCGAGGGAGAAGCGATGTGCCGTTTTACAGCAATCACGCGTCGGATCAGCAGTGTGTCAGGCCTGGCGCTATTCATATGCGCTCTGGCGGCTTTCACCGCGACGCGCGCGGGGGCCGAGCCAGTGGCCAGCGGCGATGTCGCGCTTGAGCCGGTCGTGATTGGCACGCCGGAGCGATTGGAAGTGCAGCCGGCAACGTTTCAACTCGCTACCCCGCAGCGGCGCATGCACTTGATCGTGAGTGGCTTCTACGCCGACGGCACGACGCAAGACCTGACGCGCGTGGCCGAATTCAAGTCGAGCAATGAGCACGTCGCACGGATCGAAAACGGCATTGCCGTTCCGACTGGCGATGGCACGGCCGAAATCACGATCACCGCGGGCGGCCAGACGGCCAAGTCCACGGTCACGGTCTCGAACCAGGCCCAGCCCGAGGCGGTCTCGTTTGAATACGGAACATTGGTTGCCTTGTCCAAGCAAGGGTGCAACTCAGGTGCTTGCCACGGTTCGCCCAGCGGCAAGGGAGGCTTTCGTTTGTCGCTGCGGGCTTATGATCCGGCCGTCGATACAGAGACCCTGGTGCGCGAAGCCTTTGGCCGACGGACGAACGTCTACGAGCCCGAGGAAAGCCTGCTGTTGCGCAAGCCGTTGATGGAGATCGCGCACGGCGGCGGTCGCCGGCTGAAGAAGAGTGATCCCAGCTTTGCCCTGCTGCGCGACTGGATCGCACAAGGTTGCCAGGCGGATCCGGCCGATGCGCCGCAGTGCGTGAAGGTTGACGTCTATCCGCGGCAGCGTGTGTTGCGTCGGCCGGCGCACACGCAGCAGATGCTGGTGCTGGCGCATTTCAGCGACGGCAGCGTGCGCGACGTAACGAACCTGGCGTGCTTCTCCAGTTCGGACGAGAGCGTGGCCACGGTCGATAATGACGGATTCGTGGTCGGCGTCGATCGCGGCGAATCTGCCATTCTGGTCCGTTACCTGGAAAAGATGGAAACTGCGTCGCTGGTGTTTCTGAAGGACATCGAAGGCTTCAAGTGGAACGAGCCCGCGGAGAACAACTTCGTCGATCACGACCTGTTTGAAAAACTGCGGCAGTTGCAGATCCTGCCTTCGGATTTGTGCAGCGACGAGGAATTCGTCCGCCGCGTATACCTGGACGTCATCGGCGAGTTGCCGACGATCCTGGAAGCGCAAGTGTTTCTGGCCGACGCCTCGCCCAACAAGCGGGCGAAGCTGATCGACTCGCTGCTCGAGCGGCCCGAGTATGCCGACTTCTGGGCCATGAAATGGGCCGACCTGCTGCGGTTGCGCGGCAACAAGGTGACCCCCTCCGGCGTGTACAAGTTCCACCATTGGCTCGTGGCGGCATTGCGTGACAACATGCCGGCCGATCAGTTCGCCCGCACGTTGCTCACGGCCGACGGCAGCACATACGCCAACCCGGCGGCGAACTTCTATCGCACTGCGGCCGATACGAACGACTGCACCGAGACCACTTCGCAGTTGTTCCTGGGAATTCGCATTCAGTGCGCCAAGTGCCACAACCACCCGTTCGAGCGCTGGACGCAGGACAACTACTACGGCATCGGCGCGTTCTTCAATCGCATTCAGAAGAAGCCGGGCATGACGCCCGAGGAACAAGTCATCTGGATCGCGCGCAGCGGCGAAGTCACGCAGCCGCGCACTGGCAAACAGATGAAACCGTGGCTGCCGCTGAAGGGCGATGCCGAGGTCGCGGCGGACGAGGATCGCCGCGACTCTTTCGCCCGCTGGTTGACGGCGCCGGATAATCCCTTCTTCGCCAAGGTCGAAGTCAACCGCATGTGGGGCCACCTGATGGGTCGTGGCATCGTCGAGCCGGTGGACGATTTCCGCGATTCGAACCCGCCGGCCAGCGCCGCACTACTTGACCACCTCGCCAAAGACTTCGTCGAGCACAAATTCGACCGCAAGCACACGCTGCGGACGATCCTCAACAGCCGGGTTTATCAGCTCAGCTCGCGCAAGAACGATTTCAACCGGACCGACACCAAGTACTTTTCGCACGCGACCACGCGCTTGCTCAGCGCCGAGCAGTTGCTTGATGCCATCTGCCGCGTGACCGGAGTCGACGAGAAGTTCCCCGGCTTGCCGACGGGCACCCGCGCCACACAGCTTCCCAGCCCCGATACCGACAACTACTTTTTGAAGGTGTTCGGCCAGCCCGCGCGCGAGACCGCCTGCCAGTGCGAGCGGTCGAGCGATTCGAACTTGTCGCAGGCCTTGCAGATGATCAACGGGCCGCTCGTACACTCCAAGGTGCGCGACGAGAAGAACCGTCTGCGCAGCCTGGTGGCCGCGGGCATGGGAGACGCCGACCTGGTCGGTCAGCTCTATTATGCCGCACTTTCGCGCCCGCCCAGCGAGGCCGAAGTGGGGGCCGCCACCAAGCACATCACCGCCAGCGGCGACCGCATGCGAGGCTTGGAAGATGTCTGCTGGGCGCTTCTGAACGCCAACGAGTTTTTATTCCAGCACTAAGTTCGGCTTTCGCAGTTTTTGCTAGCGTTGACAGCTTCTTGAGAAATAGGACGAGCCCCGTTCACGATGCAGATAGGTTCTCACGCCAATCGCATCGCCAAGGAGGCTCGCCATGTGTCTTGTTACTTCGTTCGTCG
>DASZWQ010000165.1 GCA_035546535.1 Pirellulales bacterium
ACGTCGCTGGCTCGCTAGCCGAACGTGATCACGATGCGCCGTTTTGTGTGATCACGATGCCGGAATCCGTGATCACGATGTGCCGTTTTGTGTGATCACGATGCCGCGGAATCGGTGATCACGATGCGCCGGAACACGCAGGTAGACCGGCAGCGACATCCCGCACTCGGAACCGCGACCGGCCGAACGAGCGCCGCTCGGCAAGCTCGCGCGCTTAGCCAGCAAAGCCGCTGCGATGCGGACCGCCGTTATGAAGTGGTCGACGATCGTTTGCCACTGACGTGCGCCGGTGCCCCGCCGCTTGAACGTGCAACTGAGCTGGCGACCTGCGCCGCCGACGTAGAGAACTGTTCGTCCAGTCATTGAATTCCAACTCTTTCTGGAAGTTTCTGGCCTCCGGATGTTGGCTACTGGCGGAGCAGCGATTGGCGCTGAGATGGGAGAACCAATTTTTCGCCGTTTTTGGCTTTATTTCCCTTTGCTCTCGCAGGCTTACGAAAAACTCATCTTTTTTTGGCGCCGCGCGACCGCCTGGACGTGGCGGGCTAAAGCGACACATGGAAGGACTTGGCGCGCGCCGCCGCGATGCTCGTGACACCTGCTCTCAGCGGGCGCTCGCGAGCGAGCCGAGGGCAGCCGCTATCGTGGCGGACGGCCGGGGCCGCGGGCGACGACTTTCGCCGGGGCCAGAAGCGCGCTGCCCTGCACACCGAGGTGGTGGGCGAGCGCCGCTACCGTGGACACGCGGACGTCGTACTCGCCTGCCTCGAGCCGCTGGAGGCGGCGAACGTCCCCTTTGAGTGCTGCCTCAGCCAGGTCCTCTTGCGACATCCCCAACTGTTCGCGCGCTCGACGGACGTTCGCCGCGAAGTACTCCGACAGCGGCTCGGGGCGTGAGCGCGGCACCCCTTAGGCGGTATCGGAATACCGCGTTCTTAATTACGGTATAATTCTACCGTATTTCCTCGGAATCGGCTAAGAACGGCTCGTTTGTGAGATCGAGCGGAAAACCGCGGGGAAGGAAACACCGGATGAACAGGCTGCTGCTGTTGCTATCAATGCTGACAATCCTTGCGGCCGGGTGCGCGTACGACGCTCCCCCCGCTGCCGCACCTCAACCCGCAGCGCCCGAGGTGCGACGCGAGCCCCAGCTCACCGGAGACGACCTGGAGCAGGCCATTGAGAAGAACGGGCGTGAGCGCGCGCGCAAGCAGGCGGAGGCAAGAGAGCGCGCCGCCGAGCGCGACCGGCAGCGCGAAGAAGCCAACGACGCGCAGGACGCGGCCGAAAGCCCTGCGGAGCGATCCGAACGGCAGAAGAAGGCTGCGACGTCCCAGCACGCCGTCGACAGCGCCGTCTACGGCCTCAAGCGCGGCGATCCGAACGACCCAACCGACCATGGTGTCCCCGCATATCCAGAGGTTCCTGAGCACGGTGCCGAGCAGCCCTAAACTGTCTCACTCCAATGCGCCCGGCCGGCTGAAGCGGCTAGTCACGGAACGAGCGAGGCACGGACCGTCGCTGATGCAGGACTCGAGAGCGGCGCCTGTAGCCGGTACGGGGAGTGACTCCATTACACTGGTGCCTAAGAGCCAATCTTGAGCAGCTCAATCGGAGCGCCCGGCCTGAACGGAGGCCGGGCGCGACCGGTCCTATCTAATTACCGTGTGCACGGTTGGTCGACGTGGATGGGGAACGGTCTGTTCCGCCACTCGACGCGACCGCTGGGCAAGCGGCGAGAGTGTCGAAAAATTATCCGACCGCCGCAATGAATGCATGAAGCCATGGGTACCTCCTTTCTGAAGTGCCCCTGGCGGCAGCGCACGCTTGCGTTCGCTGATAGGTGAACTACCGTAGAACTCGAGCTGAGCGTTCGGTGCTGCCCTCCAAGGGGTGCTGGGCGGCCAGTGTAAGAAGCTCGGGTTGCACCCCGAGCTTCTTGCTTTGTGGTGTCCCGCCGGCGCACCACTGCAATTCGATCGCCGAATGCGATCCGAGATTCTTTATTCAAGGCGCGCCGCCTTCAACGTCGAGCGCCACCAAGTCGAGAAGTTTTGTTAGCTTCAATACGTCTTGCTTCGTGAGCCGAGCTGGCACGCGGAGCACGGCCTGGCCCGACGAAAGCGTTAGCTGAAACGTTTGTCCGTCGGACTGCATGTCTGCGGAGCGGGGTTCGGCCGCGCGCGGTTCGGCTGCGCGCGGTTCGGCTGCGCGCGGTTCGGCTGCACGCGGTTCGGCTGCACGCGGTTCGGTTGCACGCGGTCCGGCTGAGCGCGGTGTGTCGCTGACCTCCTCATCGCGCAGAGCGGTGTCATCATCCTGCTCGCGGTGTCCCAGAGCCCGCCTCCCTGCCGTAAGGAACTGTCCATCAGCGCTGATCACCCCGGCATAGCTACCTGAAGCGAGAAAAATGCCGGCGGCTTCCTCCGCGACCGCACGCATGATCCCGTGATCCCGATACAGGATGTTCGGGAGAGCACCAGGCACCCTGCCGTGCGGCTGAAACTTCGCGACGAGTTCACCGAAAAGCGTCGGGTGGGAAAAAGCCCGTGCTTTGGCTGCCTCGAACTCACCCTCGTCTTTGGGATGGAGGAGTTCATCGGCCAAGGGGCTAAGGGAGTAGCTGGCCCCGTCTCGCTCCAGCATTCCGTACTGAACGAGAGCTGCAATCTTGCGGGCGACCAACCCTTGACCCTTCTGGTAGCCCCAAGCCTGGGCGAGAGAATCTCGGTCGTGGCTGCCATGACCCAGCTGATCGACAACAGCCGACGCCAATTCGGCTGCTTTTTCCAGCGAAACGACAGGGTAAGCGCGACTTCTGGCCATGGGTTCTCCTTAGACCCATGTAATCTAGACCACCTCACTCCCTTATGCAAGCGGTGGTCTTTTTGCGATAAAGCGGCTCTCTTTTAGATATTACCACTGAACTTCCCGAGCATCTCGTGGCTTTTTCACGGTTCAAGACTGACGACTCCTCAAATTACGCGAAATTAGACTGCCATTCTGAGAATGACTCCCCCGGCGGCATGAACACGCCTTGATCCTGGCGCCGCGCGGTTCTGGTCACCGCCGCCAGGCTAGGCGTCGTTTTGGATTCCGCCTGACAGGTGAGGGGCCGTTGTTAGGGTTCGTCCTCAGAAAGTGGTACGGGCCGCCAACCACAGGCATTATCGCCGCATGGCAGCGGGTTTGGGGATTGCTTCCGGAGTTGCGCAAAAGGGTAGGACGAGTGCCATCCCAAGTTCCACGTTGGGGCTGAAAGAGACCCACACGGACGAGCTTGTGTTCGCCCTGTGCGGGCCGATCGGCTCGTCCCTGCAAGCGGTCACCTCGACTCTCGAGAAGTTGCTGCGGGATCAGTTCGACTATGAGGTCAAAGTCGTTCGGCTCAGTGAAATTATCGAACAGTTGGATGGGAACCCGGTACCAAAGGCGGCGTTCGCTCGAGTAAGCCACCTGATCGAGCGTGGCAATCTCCTGAGGCAGAGGTTTGGCCCAAGTATTCTGGCAGACGTGGCAATCAGAGAGATTGCCGTTCGGCGCGAAGAACGAAAGCTGCCGGACGATCCTGTGGGAGTCTACCGCCCCGCTCGCGTTTGCCACATCGTCGACTCGATCAAGAATGAGGCTGAGTTGGAGGCCCTTCGGCTTGTCTACCGAGACATGCTGCATTGCATCGGCGTGTTCTCGCCCATGCCGCACAGAGAACAGCATCTGAAGGCAAAGGGCATGGATCTGGCCGAGATCTACAAGTTGATCGACCAGGATTCAGGCGAGGAATTCTCGCACGGGCAAACTGTTCGGAAGACGTTCCCGAAAGCCGACTACTTCCTTCGTGCGCCGCTGAACGGCTTGAATGTGGTTGAAGCCCGCATGCTCCGATACCTGAACCTGGTCTTCAGCACGGCGGTTATCACCCCCACGACAGCTGAAACGGCCATGTACCAGGCGGCATCAGCGTCGCGGAATTCGGCCTGCCTGTCGAGGCAGGTCGGTGCATCGATCGTGGACCAAACCGGTTCGCTCTTGGCTATCGGATGGAACGACGTTCCGCGCTTCCAAGGAGGGCTCTACGTAACCAGGGCGGAAGACGTACCGCAAGGATCGGAAGACCATCGATGCGCGAATTGGGGGGGGAAGTGTCACAACGATGCGGAGAAGAGCTTGATCGCAGCGGAGGCGACTGAAGCCCTAGCCAAGGCCGGACTCCTAGTCGGTGACCGGGACGCGGCGATCAGGACCATCCTTGAATCAAAAGTGGGACGCCTCATTGAGTTCTCTCGAGCGATTCACGCGGAGATGCATGCAATCTTGAACGCGAGCCACTCCGCTGGCGCTCGACTGAAGGGAGCCTCCCTCTACTGCACGACCTACCCTTGCCACTACTGTGCCCGGCATATCGTCGCGGCCGGGATAGTCTCGGTCTATTACATCCAGCCGTATGGGAAGAGTCTTGCAGGAAAGCTGCACCACGACTCAATTTCGGAAGCCGAGGGCACCCAGAACCGGGTTACGATCCTACCTTACGATGGCGTTGCCCCTAGTAAGTACCTGCAGCTTTTTGCTATGCCGGCCGACGAGCGCAAGGATAACGGCGGCGTGCTAAAAACTCGAAACTCGCGCGACGCTCGACCGAAGAGCGAGGTGACCTTAGAGTCGCTTCCTGCGTTGGAAGGACTTGTCGTGACTCGCCTTAGGAACCAGAACCTTTTGAGCTCTGACGAAGGAGGCGCGGCGTGAAGACTCCCAAGAAACCGTCTCAACTTGAGCTAACCTTTTCCGAACGTCGTCCGGCGTCACAGCCGAAGCCCACGACGGTCATTGAGCTGAGTTCCGCCCGCCGTCG